>JAVHLC010000008.1 GCA_031082315.1 Thermodesulfobacteriota bacterium | reverse complement strand
TCATAGCATTATATGCCATAATAATGACGCATCTGTTCTAAACATACAAGGCGGAATAGTGAATGTCCACCCACAGTTTTTTGATCGAGACCAGCCCTTGTTCCTTCAGCCATTGATTCGTCATCCGGTTTGTGTGGCCAGGGTTCGGGATAGACACCGGCAGCCTTTGCGACTTAATCCCACCGATATGGCAGCGTTGCGCGACGTGCCGAGCTTGAGCAGATTGCGCACCTTTGTGCGACGCCGCCGCCACTTGCTTTCATCTTCAGACGCGAATATAATACATATATATCGCCATAAAATTATATTGCTAATCTCACCATATTTTAATATAGTATTATCATGATCAACCCCAGCTTTGAATGGGACGAGAAAAAAGATAAAGAGAATCAGGCTAAGCATGGTGTCTCTTTTTCGTTAGCCCAACATGCTTTTCTTGATGCTCACCGTATCATAGTCGAAGATATGCATCATAGTACAGAGAAGGAACGCTTTTACTGCATTGGCCGTGTCGGTGGAGGTATAATGACCGTGAGGTTTACGTACCGGGGTAATGTTATCCGCATTTATGGGACTGGATATTGGAGAAAAGGGAGGCAGATATATGAAGAGCAAAATAAAGCACACGAATGAACCGATGGGTGAGTTAAGAGTTGTTAAGGATTTTCTTCCGCCGCCGGACCAGTTGGTCTTGAAAGAGGAAAACGTGAAAGTAACGATTGCCCTGAAAAAATCGAGCATTGATTTTTTTAAAAAAGAAGCAAAGAAACAGCACACCTCGTATCAAAAGATGATCAGACAGGTTATAGATTGGTATGCTTCACACTATAAAAATCAAAAAAGCGCCTAACGATTGAAACTCCCCGTAGCCCGCCAGTGTCGAACCTGGTAGCAAGCAGCGGGGAATGGGAGAGGGGACGGGAACAAGGGGGGACGGTCAGGGAACAACGGTCGTGTAAATATGCTTTTCTTGTTTATTTATGATATAGGCATTAAACATGCCGCGCAAAGCTCGTATAGACGCCCCCGGCGCCCTGCATCATATTATTTGCTGCGGAATTGAGCGCAGCAGAATTTTTCGGGATAATACCGACTGTGAAGACTTTAAGATTCTAGAGATCGACGTTGTTTCCTGAGTTGCATAAATCCATTTCCGCCTTCTATCCAATCAGTTGCTCAATACCAGCGCCCTCGACTCTCGTTCGTACAGAGCTTTCATAGTCGTTTTGAGTAAGTTCCGACTGAAAACAGGAAGAAAATAGAAAACCCGTTCACCCGGAGAACCACTCCGGAGAAACGGGTTGTCTAAATCAAAATGGTGGAGGCGGCGGGAGTCGAACCCGCGTCCGAAGATACTCCATTTAAGCATCTACATACATAGCCTGGGGTTCAATTTCACCCCCTGGTTCCACCCCGGGCAAGGCAACCAGGAGATTAGCCCGCATAAAGTTTCGCTTCCCCTCTCAGCAGGCGATTGAGGGGATGCTATCCCGCTATCCGTCGTCCTTTCTAGTTCCGCAGGATCGAATCAGAAGGACGCTGGCCTATTAAGCGGCCAGTGCGTATTCGCAGTTGTCTGCTTTTGTTTTTTCCTGTTTGTTTAACGAGCCAACAGGACCTCGGTATGCAGCTTAAACTTCCATATCCCCGTCGAAGCCGTTTCGCCCCCCATGGATATGTCAGTTTCGACCTCGATAGCGCTTGGCTATCTCCCTTTCTTCTTCCCTCCTCTTTATACTCTCTCTTTTATCATATAACTTTTTACCCTTGGCCAGGGCCAGCTCTACCTTCACCCAGCCATTTTTAAAATATATCTTGGTCGGTATGAGCGTTAATCCCTTCTCCTGTATCTTACCGATCAGCCTTCTTATCTCCTGCCGGTGGAACAAAACCTTGCGGGTGCGGGTTGGGGCCTGCTCCTCATGGTGCGTATGGGAATACGGACTTATGTGCACATTATACAGCAAGACCTCGTTACCCACTACCTGCGCATAACCATCGGCCAGGGTCGCCTTTCCTTGCCGCAGGGACTTGACCTCACTTCCCGTAAGTACCAAACCTGCTTCATATCTTTCAGTGATAAAATACTCATGCGATGCCTTCTTATTCTGGCAGACTACCTTTACACTCAAGAATACACGTCCTTTTGATTAAATAATAATACATTTCATGTAAAAAGCAATCGGCTTGAACTACTCCTGGGAAATATACATCAGGAAGCCGCATCAAGACGGGCCTTAGCCGCTTTGAGGGCATCAAGGAGGAACATCTTGTTTCCCTGCAATCTCCCCATTTCGATATCCGGCTTCATCTTCCGGCCGTGGAAATCAGAGCCGCTGGTCATAAGGAGGTTGTGTTCCCCGGCTATGGCCTCGAGATGTTTAACCCGCTCCGCGCTGTGGTAGCTGTTATAGACCTCCAGACCCATCAAACCGGCCTCTATAAGGCCTATAATGATGGCATCCGGCGTGTCCATGGGATGAGCCAAAACAGGAACAGCCTTCCACTTCAGTACCTGCCTTATGACGCCGGGTGTGGCCAGGGCTTCAATGGGCACGTAGACCGGTCTCCCGCCCTTCAGCCAATCATGATAGAAACGATAGTAAGGCGACCTGGCGCCATTTCCTTCGGTATATGTCTTGAGCCTGGGATCTTCCTTATTTTCTTTTCGGTCCAAGATGGCCTTGAGATAAGAATATCCGGTTGGAATCTTACCGCCCGAATGCCGGCGCACGTCTTCTTCCGTGAGGACAAAACCCAATTCCTGCAGCCTGGCGATCCTCCCCAGCGCCTGCTTTTCCTTTTCTACCCGTATGGCAGCCAGCCAGTCCTGAACAGATGTGCCTTCATAATCGATAAAATAGGCCAGGAGGTGCAGGTCAAGGTCTGAATAGAAGGTGTTGATCTCTATGGCCGGCACGAACTCTATGCCGGTCTCTTTTCCCAGGCGAACCCCTTCCGGCACACTGCCCACGCTGTTATGGTCGGCAAAGGCAATAGCCTTAAGGCCATGCCTCCCGGCCAGGGCAAATATCTCCTCCGGGGCGTGCTGTCCGTCGGAACTGGCTATGGTATGTATGTGTAAATCAATCATCCGGCAATTATTATTGACATGCCCCTGAAAGTCAATTAGATTTCAAAAAAGGCGTCATTACAGATCGCATCTGGAAGGTGCTCCTACGTAAGTATCCTATTCCCGTAGGAGCAGCATCTTGCTGCGACCTGAGCTACTCGTACAAAGATTCCACTATGCTCCTCGAAGAAATTACCATGCCTGAATTTGTCGAAGGGCTGAAAAAGACCCGCACGGTCGTCATCCCTTATGGCTCGGTAGAAGAGCATGGTTCCCACCTGCCCCTCTCTACAGACACCGTACATATCTACGAAACAGCCAGGGCCGCATCTTCGAAAAGGCCCCTCTTTGTGGCTCCGCCCATCCATTATGGCCTGTGCCGCAGTACAAGCGGACATCCCGGCACAATCACCATAAGGGCCGGAACCCTGCGCAGACTGACTATAGACATCGTTACGTCCCTCTATTCCCAGGGGTTGAGGAATTTCATCCTCATCTCCGGACACGCAGGCGGGACACACCTGGCCGCTATTACCGATGCCGGAGAGGAATTGCTCTCCGCCCTGCCTGAGGCCAAAATAGCAGTTTTGAGCATACTCGACCTGGTTGGAAGGGCCGCCCGGGGTCTTGTAGAAACAGCCGGTGATTCGCACGCCGGAGAGGTAGAAACGTCAGTCATGCTCTACCTGCGCCCGGAATGGGTCAAGGGCACAAGTCCGGAAGAATATCCGGCATTCCCCAATCCCATCCTGGTAAGAAATAAGAGAAAATTCTGGCCGAATGGTGTCTGGGGCAACCCGGCCAGGGCCAATACGGAAAAAGGCAAAAAATTGGTATATGCGGTAGCGGACGAACTCGTCAACCTGGCAGAAAAAATCGAACAGTTCAGGGAGTGATGAATTCGTAAAAAAACCTTTTCACCGCTGAGCGCGCAGAGTCCGTATAGAAAAATTGTAAACTATTCAATATGTTATCTCAGCGTTCTCAGCGACCTCTGCGGTAAAATTTGGCTTTTTACGAAGCCGTCAGGGAGTAAAACATGACAGACAACGCAAGTCATTATCTGAGACATTCAATAAGGTGGTCGGTTGCTCTTGCATTTATCCTGTTAGTTTTCGCCGGGCTTTATACCGCTCATGATTCAGAGGCAAAGCCCATCAAGGCCGCTGATTTTTCCCTGAAAGACCTGGATGGCCGCATGGTAAGCCTCAGCCATTTTAAAGGCAAGGTTGTCCTGGTTAACTTCTGGGCCACGGGGTGTCCTGCCTGTCGGGCCGAGATACCCGGTTTCATTGCTATACACAAAAAATATAAGGGTAAGGGATTTGAAATTATCAGTATCTCGCTTGACGATGCCACCACATCTGCCGGCAAGAAAATCCTGGCCGAATTTATCAAAAGAGCCGGCATTACCTACCCTGTTCTGATAGGCACTAATGCGGTATGTAAGGATTACGGGGGTATCTACTACATCCCCGTGAGTTTTCTTGTTGATTCAAAAGGGAATATAATAAAAAGATACATAGGCGAGCTTAAAATGGATGTCCTCGAAAAGGATATGGCGCCACTCTTAAAGAGATAAGAGGCGAGTCATTATGCCGGGATTTCCTCCCCGGTAAAACCGGTTGCACGCAAAAACAAAAAATCAAGAAAGGAACCGGTAATCGGAGAAAGCGTACGCCCTTTAAGAACTACGACATAAAACTCACGCCATAAGTCTAACCCCTTTACCCTCAGTCCGTGCAGGGAACCCGCGGCAATATCGTCCCTGACCGCCCGCCGGGATAAAATACCAATGCCTATTCCCGCCTTCACGGCCTGGCGCACGGCCTCGGTGCTGCCCATTTCGGCAATGATGTTAAGTTCTTTTGCATCCATGCCCAGTTTCTCAAGGGCCTTGAGACTGGTCATGCGCGTGCCGGAGCCTGGCTCGCGCAGCACGAAGGCCTCTTTCTTGAGTTCATCTGCCTCGACATAACGTCGTCCTGCCCACTTATGGCCGGAGGGGACTACAATCACCATCTCGTCCCTTACCCACTCCCGGTACTGGAGCCTCTTTTCCTCTATTTTAGCCCCTACCACCCCTATCTCGATCTTTCCCGCCAGAAGGCTTTCTATAACGCCCGTAGTATCAGCTATATTCAGGGTAATATAGATGTCGCTATGTTCTTTTTTAAAAGAACCTATCAGCTCAGGAAGGATATATGCCCCCGGGATGGTACTGGCGCCGATGGTCATCTCTCCCTTGACCCTGCCCAGAAAAAGCTCTAACTCTCGCCGGGCCTCGGACCGCAGGCTCAACATCTGTCTGGCATATTTATAAAGCAATTCTCCGGCCCTGGTAGGCACAACTTCCTTGCCCAGGCGATCAAAGAGACGCGTATCCAAAAACTGCTCCAGGGCCTGAATATGCCCGCTCACCGTCGGCTGGGTAAGATAGACTGATTCCGCAGCCTTTGAAAAGCTCTTTAATTCCAGGACGCGGCAGAAAACTTCTAATTGGTGAAGATCAAACATGGCTTTTTCACCCTGGCGTAGATATTAGGCGTGATCGTAACCATAGCGGTAAAGTGAACACCTTGCAATAACTTTTTAATATGCGACCGGAGCAGACGCCGGCGCTGAATTTTGTCTTTACAAGGCGCCAAAATCTTGTTAAAGATGGCTGCTGTAATAGCCTGCGCCTGTAGCTCAGTTGGATAGAGCAACGGACTTCTAATCCGTAGGTCAGGGGTTCGAATCCCTTCAGGCGCGCCAGATCTTCAATGGTGGGCGTGGCTCAGGTGGTTAGAGCACTGGGTTGTGGCCCCAGAGGTCGAGGGTTCGAGTCCCTCCGCTCACCCCAGTAAAATCAAAGGGTTATCTGCCTATGGTGGATAACCCTTTTTTATTTATTTAACAAAACAAAATCTAAAGTCATTCCCTGAACATGCCGAAAAGCCCTGAAGGAGGTAATATCTTTGGGAAAAGAGCAGAGGACAACCCCGCGCTTCGACTTTGGCCTCAAGGTCGTTATCCTTAAAGGCGGAGAGGCCCATTTTACGAAAGACATCAGCCTGAGAGGCTGCTTTTTACCTGCCTGCCAGGTATTTGGTTTAAATGATAAGGTAGATCTGGCTATAGATGTGCCGGGGTTCGGCTATGTCTTTGTGACCGGGGAGGCCCGGCATCTTGCCAATGGTGGGACAGGCATCATGTTCCTTAGTTTTAAAGACCTTAAGGCCAAGGAGGCCTTGGAAGAATTTCTCAACGTAGTCTCCCTTTGTGAAGAGTCAAGCGAAGACAACGGCCTTCGATGGCTCGATGCATAGCCTGCCTTTAGTGCACTAATCTCCCGGTCGTTTGTGTCGATAAGAAATCTGAAGTCCGTATGCATCATGCAAAAGCATTCAGCACTCAGTTCTCAGCTTTCAGGAAGTAGAATGGCGACTCAAGCTGACCGCTGATGGCTGATCGCTATTTCGCAGCAAACGGACTTCCTGCGAAGCCATCATACTTTAAAAAAGCCCGAGAGAAGATACTGACGGAGATCGCCTATGCAGCAGAATATTGAGCAAGAGCAGCTTTCCACACGTAATATTCGTGCACGATTTGATGAGGCCTTGGGACGGCATATAGAACGGCTGATCGGGACCAGGTATGGAATCGGCTCGCTGCCTCTGAATGTAGCGACCATACCATGCCTTATCCTCGCCGTAGAACGTGAAACCGATATCGAAAGCGCTTCATCTTTTCCACCCGAACGTTTTACAGAGGAAACATTCCTGAATGAATTGGCGGAATTCGGCCTCAACCCGGACGAAAACCTGAAGGCGTCCCTCCGGGATTTAATTCAAAAAGGATATATTGATGCCTCCCTAGATAGTAGTCTTTCCGCCACGAAACCGGCCATCAGTATGGTCCGCTTAGTCGACCGCATCTTCCCCAAAATGCCCGGGGTCAATCTTGTCGCCTACCTTGTTCAGATCATGGATGAGGTCTTGTCCGGACGTAAAGAACTGGAAACCGCGATCAGCCAGTTTGACCAGACATTACAGATGCAGGGGGTTCCTTTATCAAAACAAAAGACCCCGGCAAAACCGGAACAAACGACGGCAAAAATTTTCCGTTACAGACAGGAACAGACAAGGTCACACGTGGACACTGCATCTCCAGTGCTCCGGGCCCAAGATATCAGCCAAATCAGGGTCCAAAGTTTCTTCGCTAAAAAAGAAGTTCCTGCCGAAGATATTATAGGCCAACCCGGTGACACCAAAGTTCAAAGGCTAAAGGAATCTGAAAAGACAACTGAGCCGGAAAGAAAAAGAATCGCTGCTGAAGACGCACGTTCTATTGAAGAATCTTCTGTGCCGGTACAGGCAGCGCCGGAGCCATCTCCAAAATATGAGACTCCCGTGCAGGATTTGCCGGAAAAAGCGGCGCCGGTCGTAGATGAACCGGACCGTACGGCAGTAACGGAGGAGGAAAAAACCGAGACGGAATCTCGTGAGATTCAAGAGTTATCATCAGTGGATGAAACAGAAAGTGAAACCGAACCTGTTTCGGAACAGGATGAGGCCGCCGTCGCGGATGATATCATTGAAAAGCATATCGCAGCCTTCTCCGAGGACCTGGCCTCCGCGTGTCCGGTATGTAGAATCGGCAAGATCGAGACGAAACAGACTGCCAAGGGTAAATCTTTCTACACCTGTTCCAACAGTGACTGTAATCTTATAAGCTGGGGCAAACCTCATCACATCGTATGCCCACAGTGTAAAAATCCGTTTCTAATTGAAACCGACGACTCAGCGGGAAAAATAACCTTAAAATGTCCCAGGGCAACCTGCCGTTACCGGCAAAACCTGGCCGGTGAAACAGAAAACGCAGTTCCCGCCCGGCATGACGCTGCAAATCCATCTCCCCTGTCCCCCACGCCTCGCCGGAAAGTGGTAAGAAGACGCGTTCTTGTCCGCAAAAAACGATAGCGGCAGGCGCAGGCAGCAGGAGGTTCTTGTGGCCACTGTAATATCCCTTAAGGGGATCGACGAGGCAATATCCGACCTCAACTATAGAGACCATAAAACATTAAAATACAGGCTTATCCATGCCATCAGGGAATTTTATGAAAGCGAAGGCGCCGTCACCACCCTGCAGGGCATTGATACGGACAGACTCGTCAAAGCGCTCTGGGACACCGGAGACGATCCTTCTACAATTAAAACCAAGCGAAAAAACCTGAGCAGTATCAAATCCTCTGCCAATACGGATTTTAAAAGGCTTTACGAGGATGGAAAAAATCCTGAGGGTATAATCATCGGACGCAGCAATGTCTTTGTTATGTCCGATGAGGCCAAAGACCGGATGCTCACCTCGTTTACCGGCAGTGCGAAAAAGGACGGAGGCGTTACGCTGGAACAGATAAACGAGGTCTTAAATATTGTCCGCGAAGTGTTGTCGGATCCAGAGGCCCTGGCTAATACGGGAAATTCGGACAGAACAGGCAAGTTAAGCCAATTAAAAAACATAATCCAGGGGTTGTCGCAACAAATTGGTTTAAAAGTAGCACATGGCGATTTGACCGATGGGCCTGCCGCACCATCCGAAGTCAGAGCGTATGAAACGCACATGGCACATGGCGACACAAAGGACAATGATAATAATTCCCCCTCACCCCCCTTTACTAAAGGAGGGGATACGTTAAGCCTCCCTTTGGAAAAGGGGTATACAGGGGGATTTTCAGGTGAAAAGAGTGATACGCTTCCCCGGATTTTCGAAGACGCTGCAAAAGCAGGTGCCGGACAGACGGGAGGCGAAGTAAAGACCTCTGCCGTGGCCGGGTCCGGCGTTGCAGGCCATGATGGGGCCAGCACAGGCGGGGAAATGGGCATAAATACAGGCATAATACCCGCTGACGAACAGGAGCGCACCGTTACTACAACGACATCGGCGACTGAAACAACGGGGCATGCGGAGACTCTGGAAAAAATCGCTGCGAATGAGGTTGACGTAGTCGATACAGTCGAGCTTGTCGAAGAGATAATACCGGAAGAACCGGAATCTGAAAAACTCGAAGATTTCGCAGAGACGGAGATCGTAGATGATATTGAATCGAACGAGACCGCTGATGAAGTCGAAGAGATTGAGGTCGTAGAGGACCTCATAGAGAAAGCACCGGAAGAAGGCGAAGAAGTCCCCGAAGCAGCGGAAGCCGCCGATCTCATCGAAGACCTGGAACCCGACGAAATAGGGCCTGGAGAAACAGAAGAACTCGAAGATGCTAACGAAGTCGTTGCAGAAGAAGTGGAAGAAGCCATCCAGGAAATCGTGGAAGCGGAGGAAGAGGCAGCACCGCAAGAGGACACAGAAATAGTCGATGAGGCCGACCTCCTGCCGGATGTCGAACCGGAAGATGCAGCGCCGGAAGAGATGGAGGAAGTCGAAGAGGTCGCCGTGGATGCAGTTGAAGAAATCCTCGAAGAAGTTATAGACCAGGAAGAGAGTAAGGCTGAAATTACCGAAGAACTGGAATCACCTGAGATGGCTAAAGACCCGGAAGAGGCTGAAGTCACAGAGGATCTTAAGGAGGTCAAACTAGTTGAAGACACGGCACCGGAAGAAGCAAGTCCCGGGGAGAGCGAAGACGCACAGGATATTGAAGAAATTACCGTAGATGAGGTTGAGGAAGGGTTTGAGGAGTTGGAAGTCTCAGGGAACGATGCAGAGCCAAGCCTGTCCGCCGGCGGTTCAGAGGCGGGATATTCGGACGGCTTTTTTGGGGAGGAGGATAAGATACCAAAGGCCAGGCTCCTGGCCGAGGAATTTAATCGATTGCTCGGCGACAGGGAAAGATTTTACAATCAGTATATTCTGATTCCGGCGGGAGACTATATCGTTGGCAATAAGTCTCCCGGCAAAGATGAACGTCCTGAACAAAAAGTGCATTTAGAGGCCTTTTATATGGGCAGGTTCCCGGTTATAAACGCGCTCTTCGAAGTTTTTGTGGAAAAGACCGGATACAAAACCATAGCTGAAAGGCTTGGATACGGAAAGGTCTATTACGGACGTTTTAAGAAAACGGTAGATGAAAAAACCGGTTCAGTCAGACTTATCTGCCAGTCCGGCCTTAGCTGCAAGACAGTATATGGGGCCTGCTGGCATCAACCCTCAGGGCCCGGAAGTACGATACACAATAAAAGAAATCACCCTGTGGTTCAGGTCAGCCGGGAAGATGCCCTGGCCTTTGCCGCCTGGACCGGCAAAAGACTGCCGACTGAAGATGAATGGGAGGCCGCGACACGGACGGCTGACGGTTATGTGCTTCCCTGGGGGAACGACTGGCAAAGAGATGCCTGCAATATTGAGGATAGATCCATAGCGGACACCACACCTGTGGACAGGTACATGGATTCTGGAAATAATTTCGGGATAATTGACGCCATAGGAAATGTACTGGAGTGGATAATGGAACCTTGTGAACCGCCTTCCCATGCCAAACACAACGTTAAATACTATGTAGCCAAGGGCGGCAGTTGGATTTCCGGCAATGACATACGCCTGTTCAATCGTTTTAGATTGGAGGCTGAAATGCACTCCAACATACTCGGGTTTAGATGCGTGGCATATTGAGAAACGACGCGATACAGATGTTATCAGAAGAGTCCTTGCAATTTATGTGGAGACGTAATAATAAAGACTGACACCAAATTGGCCGAAGAGTGTATTAAAAAATGTCAGGGATTGTTAAAATGAAGACGCAACTGAGAAAATCACCCAAGAAGTGGCTGGTCACCGGTGTGGCCGGATTCATCGGATCGGGCCTCCTGGAGGAACTGCTTAAGCTGGGGCAGACCGTCATCGGGCTGGACAACTTCTCCACCGGCTATCTCCATAATCTGGAAGATATAAAAGAGAAAGTGGACGCAAAGGCCTGGAGCCGGTTCACCTTCATCGGAGGGGATATACGAAATCCCGACGACTGCCGCAGGGCCTGCGTCGATGTTGACTATGCGCTCCACCAGGCCGCCCTCGGCAGCGTGCCCCGCTCTATTGATGACCCTGTCACCACCAACCAGTCAAATATCGACGGCTTTGTGAACATGCTGGTAGCGGCCCGCGACGCCAAAATTAAGCGTTTTGTCTATGCGGCCTCTTCCTCCACTTACGGAGATCACCCGGGGCTTCCAAAGAAAGAGGATGTGATCGGGCGGCCCTTATCCCCTTATGCCGTCACCAAATATGTAAACGAACTTTATGCCGACGTCTTTGCCCGCACATACGGGATGGAGTGCATCGGGCTGAGATACTTCAACGTCTTTGGCCGGCGGCAGGATCCCAAGGGGGCTTATGCGGCCGTAATCCCCTGCTGGATCGGCGCCTTGCTGGATGGAAAGGCCCCGACGATCCACGGCGACGGTGAGACCAGCCGGGACTTCTGCTATATCGACAACGTCATCCAGGCCAATCTGCTGTCCGCCTTGGCGGAAAGACCTGCGGCCTTAAACCAGATTTATAATGTCGCCTTTGGCGAGAAGACAACATTAAACGGGCTTTTTACAATGATACGCGGCTCTCTGGCCCGGCATTACCCTGCTATTGCAAAGATTGAGGCCGAATACGGGCCGTTTCGGCCTGGAGACGTGAGGCATTCCCAGGCGGACATTGAAAAGGCCCGGGTCCTCCTGGGCTACAAGCCAACGCATGATGTGAAACAAGGAATGGAAGAGACCGTGGCGTGGTATGTCGATAAACTGACAAAGAAAACAAAAAAACGAGGTAAATGAGGTCATGACCCTATTAGATCGCATCAAAAAACGGCAGGCCCAAGTCGGAATCATCGGCCTTGGCTATGTGGGCCTTCCCCTGGTACTGGAATTTGTAAGGGCCGGGTTTCCGGTCACCGGATTTGACATAGACACAAAAAAAATTAAGGCCCTCGAAGCGGGACTATCTTATATCAAGCACATTCCTGCCGGCAAGGTCAAGGAGGCCCTATCCACAGGCCGTTTTAGCAGCACCACCAGTTTTTCCGGACTGAAAAAGATGGATTGTATTCTCATCTGTGTGCCCACACCGCTAAACAGGAATCGGGAACCGGATCTCTCTTATGTCTTCTCTACCACGCGAAGCATCCGGGACAATCTGCGTAAGGGACAGCTCATCGTCCTGGAGTCCACGACCTATCCCGGTACCACCGACGAGGATATGCGAGCCATTTTGGAAGAAACCGGCCTCAAGGCTGGAAAGGACTTCTCACTGGCCTTTTCTCCGGAGCGGGAAGACCCCAACAACAAGAATTTTTCTACCGGCACCATCCCCAAGGTGGTGGGAGGCTACACCCCAAAATGCCTCAAGGCGGCCTGCGCCCTCTATGATACTATTGTGGTCAAGACCGTGCCTGTCTCCTCCACCCGTGCGGCAGAGGCCACCAAGCTCATGGAGAATATCTTCCGCTCCGTAAATATCGCTATGGTCAATGAGATGAAGATGGTCTTTGACCGGATGGGAATTGACGTCTGGGAGGTAATCGCCGCCTCATCCACAAAACCCTTCGGCTACATGCCTTTTTATCCCGGCCCGGGTCTGGGCGGCCACTGCATACCTATTGATCCGTTCTATCTCACCTGGAAGGCGCGCGAATACGGCATGGCCACGAGGTTTATCGAGCTGGCCGGAGAGATCAACACGTCGATGCCGGCCTATGTAATAAACAAACTTGTTGACGCCTTGAATAGCCGGGGCAAGAGCCTGAAGGGATCAAAAGTACTGGTCCTCGGCCTTGCCTACAAAAAAGACATCGACGACGTCCGGGAATCTCCTTCCCTGGAGCTTATCGAGCTATTAAGGGAAAAAGGGGCCAAAGTGGATTATAACGACCCCCATGTCCCCAGGACACACAAAATGAGACGCTATGACCTTAAGATGGCCTCAGTGCCCCTCACCGAAAAAAACCTGAAAAAATACGACTGCGTCCTCATCGCCACCAACCACTCTGCCTATGACCCGGATTTTATCCGGAGGCACGCCCGGCTCATAGTTGACACACGAAACCTGGTCAAAATCAACGAAAAGACGAGAAATGTAGTGAAGGCGTAAGGAAGCTGTCAGCGTTCAGCAGTCAGTATTCAGCTTTTTGAGTTGCGGGTTTCGGGTCATGAGTTGCCGGTTTTTTCAACCCGTAATCTTCGCGGTCTTTGCGCCGTTGCGTGAGAAATTGACTTTTTACAAGACCATCACTCTTGATATTTTTATTTTCTCTGTGTGCTCTGTGGTTGAGTTTTTGACAATACTGTGCGGGCTATATGCGGGGATTATATGGTGCCGGAGGTCGGAATCGAACCGACATGACCGCGAGGGTCGGGGGATTTTGAGTCCCCTGCGTCTACCTGTTTCACCACTCCGGCACGTTTCCGGTCTATCTATAATTGGTGACCGGCATTATGTCAAGAGAGAAAAACCAACCTCGACGGCAGCCGATTAAGAATTAAAGATATGTCTGTGGCATGCCGATATATTAACTGATGTGGCCCAGGCATACGATAAAAAAATGTGCTGTCTGCCTTGTAACATTTTTCTTCATTACCCTGGGCGCAAGCCCGCTGGGGGCCGGTACATATCTGGATTCAGCGCACGGCAATGCCACTTATGGCGTTAAGCGAAGCGCTACGGGATTTCCTACCGACTATGCAATCGGTAATTGTGCCCACTGCCACGAGCAGCACGCCAGTATCGACGGAGCTGAACCAGCCCCGGCCAATAGCGATCCCCTGACGCAAAAATACCTCCTATTTGACAAAAATCATACCAGCCAGACCGCAAATTTTTGTTTTGATTGCCATCAGGCTACCGGATACCAGTCAGGGGGGATCTCCGTCAATAAAAGCTACAGCTATAATTTTGGCGGTAACACCACGGGCGGCTCTTATGACAGCGATATACTGACGGCCTTCGGTCACACCAGTACAACAGGCTCTTCCCATCACCTGCCCGATATTGTATCGCAGGCATTGGGCAAGACCATGTACGATGCGAATGGCGTGGCCTGGTCGCTCCCGGCAGACATTAACCCCTGCGATGCCTGCCACAATCCCCACATAGCGCAACGGAACAAAAATGCCTCCTATGATGCCGCCAAATCAGCCATATCCAGGCCGAGCGACCATGATAATAAATGGGGGGATGACACGACGGAGCGGATGAATGCGACCTACGCAGACTACCAGGCCCCCCACTGGTATGGCTCAACCACGGCCTATGAGCCGGCCAACGACGCCACCACCAACGGCTCCAATCTACCCAATTACGTCCGGCTGTGCACCGACTGCCATAATGATTATAATACGATAAACAGTACCAACCCCCGTCTCCCCGGTACACCCAGGGCCATACGGAAATTAAGCTGGAAGACCACCAGCGCGGTGGTCACGGTGGATGCGCATGGCGCCTATGGAGGATCAATGTCCTATCCCAGGGCCCCTTATACTGTAGGAACTGACCGGACCCTATGCTGCACCGACTGCCACGAACCGCACGGCTCGCCCACCGGCATCTATCTGGTCCGGTCGTCCATAAACGGGGTCTCTATCTCTGTAACTGACACATCCGATGCCTCATGGCAGAATTTTTGTTTTGACGCCTGCCATACCCGAGCCGACCACAGTTCAGGCAAACCCGGCTGCTCCAGTTGTCACTATCACGGGGGCGGTCGAGGCGGTTTTTAGTGTAGTGTTCATCTGGAAGTTTTACGGATGGAAACTATTCTATCAGGTTGGTAAATACTTCCTCCACAGTGGTAATTCCTTCTTTGGCCTTGAGAAGCGCCGTCTCGGCCATGGTGCGCATGCCGTTTGCCCTGGACAGGGCGCGTATCTCCTCTGCTGATACCTTCTCCACAATAGCCCTTTTGATAGGCTCATTTATGCGCATAAATTCATAAATAATGGTCCGCCCCTTATAACCGTCTGTACAGTCCTTACAGCCTTTCCCTTTATAAAAAGTATGCCCCTGGTATTTTTCGGGCGCGAGACCGGCGGCGGCCAGAGATTCCACGGCCTTTGTATCTACCTGCCGGCACTCGGGTGACTTACAGATCGTTCTCGCCAACCTCTGGCTGATTACGCCCAGCACGGTCGAAGAAATAAGATAGGGCTCAATGCCCATGTCCATCAAGCGGCTCAGGGTCTCCGGGGCGTTATTGGTATGCAGGGTGCTGATGAGGAGATGACCGGTCAAGGCCGCCTGAATGGCAATGCGCGCCGTCTCTGCATCCCGGATCTCGCCCACCATAATCACATCCGGGTCATGTCTTAAAATCTGCCGCAAGGCCTTGGCAAAGGTGAGGTTAATATGGGGCTTGACCTGGATCTGATTCACGTTGGGCAGTTCATATTCCACAGGATCTTCAATGGTGATGATATTTTTACCCTTAAAACCCGGCTCCTGGAGCAGGCTATAAACAGTAGTAGATTTCCCGCTGCCGGTCGGGCCGGTTATAAGGAGCATGCCATAGGGGCGACTTATAAGTGAACGGACCAGGCCAAGATCATCAGGGAAAAAACCCAGGTCTTCTAGCCCTATAACCGATGCGCTTTTTTCCAGGATACGGATGACTATACTCTCTCCCCAGATGGTGGGTATGGAAGATATACGGAGATCGATCAGTTTTTCTCCCACACGCAAGCGGGCCCGGCCATCCTGAGGAAGTCTTCTCTCGGCAATGTTCATATTGCCCATGATCTTGATGCGGGAGATAAGTATGGGATGGATGTATTCGTCTATGGCCTTTTCCTGACGAAGGATGCCGTCGATGCGGTAGCTGATGACAGTCGATCGCCGTTCCGGATTGATATGGATATCACTGGCTCTCTTGGCCACAGCCATCCTTATTATCCCGTTGACCAGCTTGACAATGGAGGCCTCTTCCACCTGTTGAATGAGGTCGGCCATCTTGTCGTCCGTCTCTCCCTTTTCCGCGGCCACTACCTCGGAAAGACGCTGTATCTCATCATCCAGGGCAGGCGACCCAAAGTACTGCTTTATGGCCTCCTCGATGCTGTTGGGTGTAGAAAGCACCTCCTTGATGTTAAGACCGGTTGTTGACTGGATATAGTCCTTGGCGGCGAAATTTATGGGATCGGCGATAGCTATGGTTAACGTGTCCATGGTCTTCGTTATGGGGATAAACTGTAATTTTCTGGCTACCTCCTCCTTAACCGTAGTTACAGCCACGGGATCAACAGGATAGGTCGAAACGTCAATATAGGGTAACCGGTACTTAAGGGCCAGGGCCAGGGCCAGGGATTCCGGCGTAGCCAGATTCATCTCCAATAGAATCTGACCCAGTTTTTTGTTCCGGTTTTCCTTTTGAGCCGACAAGGCCCTCTCCAGGTCTTCCCGGGTCAGGACGCCGGCCTCGACGAGTATCTCGCCGATTTTTTGTCCAACTACCGTCTTTTGTACCTTGAGAGCCCGTTCCACCTCCTCCGCAGAGGTCACACCTTCCTGGACGAGAACCCCGCCAAGTTTTCTCTCCCGATCTTCTTTTTGTTTTTCCAGCGCTTTTTCCAGTTCCTCCTGGCGCAGCATCCCCTCCTTCACCATGGTCTCGCCCAGCTTAGGGGCTACACGCACATTCTTTACCGCGGTTTTAGGGACAAAGATCCGCAGGTTGTTGTCACGCCGATTAAGCGGCGAAATAAAAAATCCCCTCAGGCCGGTTTTCAGCGCCTCCGCATATCCCTGAATGACTTCACCGTCCACAAATTCTACCTGCACATGGCGCCCCACCGACGAAACAGGCGAGGCCTGGAGCTGAACCGATTCATCTGCGGGCCGGGCCAGGCCCTCAAATTCCCTCACGAAAAATACGGCCTTAAGTTCCTCCCATTTAATGTCATAAGAGGTCGACCGGTCTATGGACTCGACCTTTATAACCGGGTTCTGTTGATTAAAGGACAGACTCCGGCCCTTGATCATGCGGCCGTCTAAAAATCGAACCACGACCTTGTTGCTGGTTATAACCGCGCTACCCGCCTCAGGATTCGCAACCATTTTACTCCCTCACATCTACTCTTCGGAAACGCAGGCAGTTATCTTGAAGCCGGGGTAATAGAAATAGATATATCAGCTTAGCTGTTTGAAAGAGTATCCTTAAATCCCTCCCCACCTCCCTTTTCCAAAGGGGGAAGTGTTCCACCTCCCTTTGGAAAAGGGAGATTAAGGGGGATCTTTAAGGAATCTCGCCGATAGCCGATACGGAGATGAAGGGAAACAGATAAAGCAGTTATATTTGCTTTTCATTTTTCGTTATTATAATATAAATTTTTAACTCTGTGTGCTCCGTGCCCTCTGTGGTAAGAGTTTAAAGGAGAGTTCTTGTCCGGCGTCAAACAACCCCATTTCAAGTCCAGCCTGGCCCGCCGGCTTTCGCTTTACATCGTGGGTTCTGCCGTATTTATCGCTCTCGTCGTCGGCTCCTCACTCATTTACCTCCAGACGCAAACTCTTTATGATAATCAATGCCAATCTATGGCCGCCATTAACCAGCGAATAGCCGAGGTAGTCCGGGAAGTGATCAGAGACAGTCAGTCCCTTCTCTACATGGCAGTTCAGGATGACTGCTTCCAGGAGATGAATATACCGCGCATAAAAAACTATTTTACCCGTGCCATGCAACGTTTCCCGGACTTTATCTGCTTTCGTCTCCTGAATAAAAACGGCCACGAAATCCTGCTCGCCGGGACCTGCCCTCATTCCTACCCGTTGGGAGAAGGCCCATTTAAGAAACAGGTCATTACTGCCCTGCAAAACGGGGACGCCGAATCCTATATCGGTCCGGTCTTTGTTAAACAAGGCCGGCCCATGACTGATATAGTAGCCACCATCCATAATGATAAGGGGCTGGTAGGGATGATTTATACCACCCTGGACATAACCAAATATTCAACCCTTCTGTCCACAGTAAAGATAGGCGGCGGAGAAGGCTATGCCTATATAGTGGATAAAAAGGGCTATGTTATAGCCCACTCAGATTTCAGGCATGTATTAAAAAGAGAAAAATGGTCTGAAGTCGCTTCCGTGAAACATATAATGTCCGGTATAGACCATGCTCACAACTTCAAATCAGACCGATACCGAGCCTGGGACGGCAGGAAAGTAATAGGTGTGCATACCCGAATCCAACCTATGGGCTGGGGAGTAATAGTCGAACAGCCTCTGGCCAGCATCTATGCCCCCATAAAGAGAACAGTCGTCAAGACCATATTATGGCTGCTGGCGGCTATCGGCATACTGATAGCCCTCACTCTTTATCTCTCCCGCCGCATAACCAGGCCTATCCTTACGCTCAAGGAGGGCACACAGGAATTCGCCAACGGCAACTGGGAGGTGTTTTTCGACTTTAAGACCGGGGACGAGATCCAGTCCCTGGGTGAGGCCTTTAACTCCATGGCCGCAACCCTGAAAAATCTCTACGGCAAACTGCACCAGGAGATAAAACGGGTCTCTCTCTCCAGAGAGGCCCTCCTTGAATCAGAGGAAAAATACCGCGGCATCTTTGAAAATGCGGCCGAAGGCATCTGCCGCAGCACCCTGGATGGAACGTTTATTGTGGCCAATCCGGCCCTGGTAGCTATGCTGGATTACGAATCCGTGGAGGAACTGTTGGCGCTCAATATCCCAAAAGATATTTACGCATCAGCATCCGACAGAGATCGTTATCTACAAAACTTGATTAAGGATGGTTCTGTAAAAAACTTTGAAACAACTTTTAAGAAAAAAGACGGGACTATAATATGGGTCAGCCTGAACGCCCACGCCCTGAGAAACGAAACCGGCCAAATAATCGGTGCGGAGGCTATCGTAAGCGATATAACCACACGCAAAAAGGCCGAAGAGGCGCGCTATGAACTGGAAGAGTTTAATACGCGGATGGTGCATGCCATTCCTTCTTTTATATGCGTCATTGAACCGGATTTCAGGCTCTCCTTCGTCAGTGACCACGCCGGGCAATTCTTCAACCAGCCGGTAGAGGAAATGATGGGTAAATGGGGACTCTGCCATTTTGGATGCGTTTACCGGAAAGGCCGGGAATGTGGCGGCAGGCCGGACTGCTCCCACTGCCGGGCACACCCGGCATGTCGCAATTGCCCGCTCCGGCTGGCTTTAATGGCCCTCTTCACCCGCGGAGAAGAGACCGTACGTAAGGAAATGTCCCTAAAAATGGAGATAAATGGCGAAGAGACAGAAAAGACTATCCTTTTTACCGTCTTATCCCTGCAGCGGGGAGAAAAAGAGACGGCCCTCCTTATTATGGACGACATAACCCGGTATAAGAAATTGGAAACCCAGTTCTTTCAGGCCCAGAAGATGGAATCCATCGGGCTTCTGGCCGGCGGCGTCGCCCATGACTTTAATAACCTGCTTACCGGCATAACCGGATATGCATCCCTCCTCCTGAATAAACTGGATAAAGACAGACCTGAATATACTTACGTTGCAAACATTGATCAGGCCGGAGGGAGGGCGGCTGAACTTATCCAGCAGCTCCTGACCTTTGGCCGCAAGGTGCCCACCAACCCGAAACCTTTTCAATTAAACTCGTTGATAGAGGAGACCCGAAACCTGCTGTTACGCACCATACCTAAAAGTATAGCTATCGAGGGTTATCTTGATCCCGGCCTTTCCATCACAGAGGCCGACCCGGTGCAGATCCAGCAGGTGGTCATGAACATCTGTATCAATGCCCGTGACGCCATGCCCAACGGCGGCAGGCTGATTATTGAAACCACCAACACCGGCCTGGATGAGACCTATTGCAATAATCACCACGGTGTTCTCCCCGGACGCTATATCTGCATAGCGATCTCGGACACCGGCATCGGGATGTCCAGGGAGATTACAGAGCGTATCTTTGAGCCGTTCTTTACTACCAAAGGACTGGGCAAGGGGACGGGCCTGGGGCTGTCGGTGGCTTACGCCATCGTCAAAAATCACCGGGGATTCATAAACGTCTATAGTGAAGTCGGCCGTGGCACCATGTTTAAGATATATCTGCCGGCCGGTGGAGAGACGAGGCAGGAAATGGAAGAAAAAATTAAAAACCTGCCTACAGGGGATGAAACCATCCTTATTATTGATGACGAACCTCTGGTGCTCAGCGTGGCCCAAAACATCCTGGAAGACTTTGGCTACAAGGTGATACCCTTATCAGACCCGCGGGAGGCCCTGGGCATGTATCAGAAACAACAGCAGGATATTGATCTGGTCATCCTCGACCTGATTATGCCCCAGATAGGCGGGATGGAATGCCTGGATAAGTTATTGGGGATCAACCCCGGGGTCAAGGTAATGTTGACCAGCGGCTACAGTGCAAACGGCCACGGGAAAGAGGCTATGCGCCCTGAACTTAAGGGCTTTATCAGAAAACCGTTTCAGGTGGCAGAGTTTCTCACTGCGGTGCGAAAAGCCCTCGATGCCTAAGAAGGCAATTTCTCACGCAAAAGCGCAAAGACCGCAAAGAAAAAATGAAAATCTGGAAATCAAGAAATCAGGAATGCATTTTTCTTCATGAGTTCCTGAGTTCCAAATTTTATTATTTTTGCGTCCTTGGCGGCGTTGCGTGATATTTTGAACTTTTTACGAGTTAATCAAATTTGAGATTTGAGATTTCTTACGTAGGCCGCGCCCTTTTCCAGACACCCGATGTTTACCGGCAGCAGGTCACGATACCTTTCCTGTATAATCTCTGACAACGCATCAACAAGGCTCTGTAAGCGCACAACCCCGGTCTTTGTTATCAATGCCCCCAGGGCCGCCATGTTTCCCAGACGATCATCCCCGGCCTCCCGGGCCAGGTCATTGGCCGGGATAAACAACAGGTTGATGCCCTTATAGACAACCTCCGCAGGATCAACAAGAGAAGAGTTGACCACCAGCAAACCGCCGCGCAGGACGCGCGGGCCGAATTTATATAGAGAGGGCCTGTTCATGACGATGGCGGTATGCGGGTGATAAATCACCGGAGAGCCGATTTCCTCATCCGCCACTACCACCGTACAATTAGCCGCACCTCCCCGCATCTCCGGCCCATAAGCAGGCATATAGGTCACATTTTTCCCTTCGAGCATAGCGGCATGGGCCAGAAGATTGCCCATAAACAGTATGCCCTGCCCGCCGAATCCGGATATGATCACGTCAAAATACATTATCTTCTCTATTTTGGACGCAGATGAACGCAGATTACCAGGATATTGAATCAAAAAATATTTTCTGCGGGTATCGGCGTAAATCTGCGTCCTAATTTAATCCTTATAAGTCGCCTTTAAACACCCCCAGCGGAAATTCCGGAATCAGCGCCTCACTTACATGGCGATTGGCCTCGCACGGGGTCATCTTCCAGTTGGTCGGACAGGCAGACAGGAATTCGACAAAGGCATAGCCCTTCCCTTCCACCTGGATGCGGAAGGCCTTTTGAACCGCCTTCCTGGCCTGGAGAATACTTTTGGGATTGTTAACGGCCACTCTGGCCACAAAGGCCGGAGGCTTCAGCGCCGCAATCATCTCGGCCATCTTAATGGGAGCCCCTTCACCAATCACCCGGCGGCCTGAAGGCGTCGTCGTAGTCTTCTGTCCGGGCAAGGTGGTAGGGGCCATCTGTCCCCCGGTCATCCCATAGATGGTGTTATTGATAAAAAATACCGCCAACTGTTCTCCCCGGTTAGCGGCATGGATAGTCTCTGCCAAACCAATGGCGGCCAGGTCCCCATCGCCCTGATAGGTAAAGACCATGCTTTCGGGCCGCGCCCTCTTTATGCCGGTACCCACTGCCGGGGCCCGGCCATGGGGGGCCTCCAGCACATCAACGGCAAAATAATCATAAAGAAAGACCGAACAGCCGATAGAAGCCACGGCAACAACCCGTTCCTGAATGCCCAAAGCATCTATAGCCTCGGCGATCAGACGATGGGCTATGCCGTGATGGCACCCGGGGCAATAATGAAAAGGGACGTCATAAAGGCTTTTTGGTCTCTTAAATACCGGCTTCATCTTAAGGATTGCTGGCTAAATACCTTTTCTTAATTTCTCTGAAAAGCTCATTCGGGGTCGGGATATAACCTGGACATAGACAGGACTCCACAGTGGCGCCCGGCTTAACCGCCAGGCGCACGTCCTCAACCATCTGGCCGGTATTCAATTCACAAACCAGGAACCGGTTCACCCGGTTCGAGATAGCGGCGAGCGCCTGCGAAGGAAACGGGAAAAGGCTTATGGGACGAAACATCCCGACCCGCATCCCTTTCGTGCGGGCCATCTGTATGGAGGTCTTGAGAATTCTGGCTGCGCACCCAAAGGCCACGACTATGGCCTCGGCATCCTCTGTAAGGTACATTTCGTAACGAATTTCCTTCTCCATACGTCTGTATTTCCTGAAAAGTTTCCAGTTGCGCGCCGTGAGTTCACCTTCGTTTAAATAAAGACTTTTCAGATACCGGGCCTTGCGTCCCTTTGCGCCGGTAAGCGCCCAGGGTTTCCTTATCTCCCGCCCCTTATAACCCCGGAGATAAACAGGCTCTTTCATCTGTCCCAGGACTGCATCGCTTAAAACCAGAACCGGTGTCCGGTACCGGTCCGCAATATCAAAGGCCAGCATAGTCAGGTCATAACTCTCCTGCACAGAATGGGGCGCCAGGACAAAGGTGCGATAGTCGCCGTGGCCGCCGCCCCGGGTGGCCTGAAAATAGTCACCCTGGGAGGCGCTTATCCCGCCTAACCCCGGACCGCTACGGCATACATTGACCACCACACACGGGATCTCTGACCCGGCCATATAGGAGATGGCCTCCTGCTTCAGAGATATGCCCGGGCTGGAAGAAGAGGTCATGGCCCTTGCCCCTGTGGCGGCAGCCCCCATCACCATACTGATAGCCGCTATCTCACTCTCCGCCTGAATGAACGTCCCGCCCACGGCAGGCATCCGGCCGGCCATGAATTCCGGGATTTCGTTCTGCGGGGTAATCGGGTAGCCGGCATAAAAACGACATCCGGCCGCAATAGCTCCCAGGGCAATGGCCTCATTCCCCTTAACCAGCTTCCGGTTATAAACCGCTTCTGTCTTCCGCATTTTTAACGCCAGACCTCTATCGCCATATCCGGGCACATCTCCGCACACAGGCCGCAGCCATTGCATTTCCCGGGCGCGGCCAGAGAAATTACATAATATCCCTGTCTATTGATCTCCGTGCTGATCTCAAGGAGGTGTTTGGGGCAGGCCAGGGTGCAAAGGGCGCATCCTTTACACCGGTCTTTATACAGGACTAGTTTTGGCATCTTAAAGCGATCAGCTATCAGCTATGAGCTTTCGATTTCCGGCTAACCTTTCAGCAACAGCCAAAAGGCCTTCCAGATCGTCGGCCTGATAGATTTCGAAGCGATCATCCGCCGGCAAGGTCTTTTTCAATAAACCGGATAAAACCTTTTTAGGGCCGGCCTCAACGAAAATAGAGACACCCCCGGCCAGCATCTTTTGCATTATATCATACCAGAGTACGGGTGAACATATCTGCCGGGACATGATCTTACGGATCTCTCCCGGCTCTTCCGCAAAATCGGCGGTGACATTGAACAATACAGGGACAGAGGGATTATGGAACGTGATCCCTTTCATAAATTCCTTGTAATCATTGACTGCATCTTTTAAAAGGGGACTATGCCAGGGCCCGCTGACCTTTAAGGGGATGGCCTTCCCGCCGCCGGCGCTCACCTTAGCCGACAATTTATTTAACGCCTCTTTCTGTCCCGTAAGCACGATCTGCTCATGTGTATTGTGGTTGGCAATAGAAACCACGCCCACGCCTGTTCCCTGGAAATCTTCAACCAATCCTTTTATGACATCTATATCCAAGCCAATAACCGCTATCATGCCTCCGGGATTCTTTTCCGCCTCCTGCTGCATTAGTCTGCCCCTCTCCGCTACCAGGCGAAAAGCATCCGCCAGACCTATAACCCCTGCGGCATAGAGCGCCGAATATTCTCCAAGGCTATGTCCGGCCACCAGATCCGGGGCCAGTCCATTTTCCTGTAACACAGCCAGGCAGGAGAGATTAACGGCGGTAATGGCCGGCTGGACGTTGACCGTCTCCGTCAATCTTTCTAAGGGGCCGTCAAAACAGAGAGAGGCCAGATCAAGGCCGGTAATGGCAGAGGCTGTGTCAAAAATCTTCTTTACCTCTGACCTTTTCAGATACAGATCCCTCCCCATACCCACGTACTGAGACCCCTGGCCGGGGAATAAAAAAGCCGTTTTTTTCACAAAATCAAATCCCTTTCCAATTCAGGTCTGCAAGTAAAATTTTCCCTTCTCTAATCTGCTTCTGCTTCCTCTTCCTCTAACTCCTCTTCCTCCTCCATCTCCTCCTGCTGCACATATTCCCTGTACTCGTCCGCACTCATAAGCTCATTATATTCCTTAAGGGAAGGAACCTTTATACGTATAAGCCAGCCTTCTTCATAAGGGTCATCATTGATTATCTCCGGGGAATCGATGCGCTCTTCATTAATTTCGATTACCTCTCCGTTCAAAGGAGCATACAAATCGGAAACAGATTCAGAAGATTCTATACTGCCGAACGGCTCATCGTTAATGACCTCTTCCCCTTCCTCCGGCAATTCAATATAAACAACATCACCAAATTTCTTCTGCGCATAATCAGTAATGCCTATGGTAATCTTTTTATTCCCATCATGTCTGGCCCATATATGTTCTTCAGTATATTTGAGATCTTCCAAAATAAGCATACGCACCTCCCACCAGGCATAAAAATCAATAACGGCGGGCCTAAATCCGCCGCCCCCAAAATTCGGGCCTAATAATAATGAAGTTTGCCCCTTTTGCAAGATTTTTTATTACGCGCCCCCTTGCCTTGCGCCTTGTTTCCTCAGAGAATAAAAGAAACCCGCCAGCGCAGCAACAGCCGACAGTAAGCTTATAAATTGGCTGGTAGAAAGGAGATCGCCCCATACCGCCCCACGGGGGTCGCCACGGTAATTTTCGATGATAAATCGCGCCACAGCGTATAGAAAAAAGAATGTCCACATGAGCTGGCCTTCAAACCGCTTCGCCCGGCGTGTAAGCATAAGAATGGCAAAGATAATAAGCGCCGCGCCGGATTCATAAAGCTGGGTAGGATGGAGGGAAATATAAAGCGGCGCCAGTGAATCCGGATTGGTAAATGTAACCGCCCAAGGTACGTCTGTCGCCCGGCCATAACAGCAGCCGGCAGAAAAACACCCGAGGCGGCCAAACGCCAGGCCAAGGGCCAAAGGCGGGGCCAGGATATCCATGGTTGTCCAGAGCGGCAGCCTGTTATGCCTTATATAAAAAATCGTAACTGCCACCGCCAGGATAACCCCGCCGTAAAAGACCAAGCCGCCTTTCCAGATCTTAAATATCTCGAGGGGAGACGTTATAAGGCCCGGGGCCTCTGCTATGACATAGAGAAGCCTCGAACCGATGATCGCCGAAATTATGATCCAGAAAAAAAGGTTGGAAATCTTCTCGGTATCCAGGGCCGCGCGCCTGGCCTCCCGGACAGCAAGGGCCATGCCTGCCATAAACCCCATGGCCACAAACAGGCCATAGGTATGGATAGTAAGCCCGCCTATGCGAAAGAGTATCGGATGCATAGATTATCCCTGTTGTCTATAAAGCGTAAGGGCCAGATACAGCACGCCGCAGGTTATGGCGGCATCAGCCACATTAAAGGCCGGCCAGTGGCAGCCGCCGATATAAAAATCGAGAAAGTCGATCACCTTACCCAGGCGCACCCGGTCTGCCATATTTCCGATGGCGCCGCCCAGTATCAACCCCATAGCGATGACCGCCCCCCGGCCCTTTGACCTGAAGTGTCCAAAGAGATAAAAAATAAACCCTACGGCTAACAGTGTTACCGAAAGAAAAAATAACCGTTTCCAGGTATCCGGCTCTCCGCTCATCAGCCCAAAAGCCACGCCGGAATTCGTTATATATGTCAGGTTAAAAAAACCCGGGATGACGGCCCGGCTCTCATACAGGCCAAAATGGTATTGTATATGTCCCTTGGTCAATTGATCCAGGGCGAAAACACCAAAAGCCACGCCCAGGAATAAATACCACAGTCTCCTCTGAGAGAGGTCGCTCGCCGGCTTTAAAGATTTTTTTTCTGTTTCTGATAGAGTATCCATACTACTTTTATTATCCTTTACTCCCGCTTGCCGTAACCACCTCCCGGCATCGGACACAGATAGTCGGGTGGTCGGTAAAAGTGCCCACGCTCTCAGAGACCGTCCAGCAGCGTTCACATTTGGTCCCTTTAGCCGGAGATACCACAATGGAAAGCCCGCTTATCTCTTCAGCCACGTAGGAGCCGGCCGGCGCCGGCCCTTCGGCAACCCCGAATTGCGATACGATCAGTATGGTGCGTAACAGCTCTGCATTTTCACTCAAAAACGAATAATCTTCAGGGGCAGGATAAAACCTGACCGCCGCGCTGAGGGTATGTCCGATCACCTTCTCCCTGCGTGCCACCTCCAGGGCCCTGGTCGCCCCGGCCCGGACGGCAAGCAGCTTTTCCCATTTCGCGGCGAGCGCCGCATCCTTAAACTCCGGCGGGAGGGATGCAAAACCGGCCAGATGAATGCCCTCTTCCCGGCCGGCTGTCTCAGGCATATACTGCCATATCTCCTCAGCGGTGAACGAAAGAATGGGGGCCATCAGACGCACCAAGGTATCCAGAATGTAAAACATGGCGGCCTGGGCCGAGCGCCGGTCTTTTGATTCCTTACCGCTGGTGTAGAGTCTGTCTTTAAGGACATCCAGGTAAAAGGCGCTCAAATCCACGGCGCAAAACTGGTAGAGGGTGTGATAAACGGTATGAAGTTCAAATTCCTCGTAGGCCGAACGTACCTTATCTGTTATCTGCGCGAGTTGATGCAGCGCAAAACGGTCTATCTCCACCATCTCACTGTAAGAAACGATATCTTTCTCCGGTGAAAAGTCATACAGGTTGCCCAGTATGTAGCGCGCCGTGTTTCTGATCTTCCGGTAGGCCTCGGTCAACCGCTGCAGGATCTCCGGAGAAATCTTGATATCATCGCGATAATCTTCGGCTGATACCCAGAGGCGCAGGATCTCCGCCCCGTGCTTTTTTATGATCTCCTCCGGGGCAATAACATTGCCCAGGGATTTGGACATCTTCTTTCCTTCGCCATCGACTACAAAGCCATGGGTCAGCACCGAGCGATAAGGAGCCTGTCCCCGGGTACCCACCGCCGCCAGTAGCGAGCTGTGGAACCAGCCACGGTGCTGGTCGCTTCCCTCCAGGTACAAGTCAGCCGGGAAGCCCAGTTCTTTGCGGCCTTCCAGGACAGCGGCAAAACTGACTCCGGAATCAAACCAGACATCCAGGATATCCGTTTCTTTCTCAAATTCCGTGCCCTTACATTTGGGGCACGTGGTTCCTTCCGGGATAAATTCCCCGGATTCAAGCTCAAACCACGTATCCGCCCCGCCTTCGCGGAATTTATTAACCACTTTTTCCATGATCTCTGCATTCATGAGCGCTTCGCCACAGCCGCAACAATAAAAAATGGTCAGAGGCACACCCCAGGAACGTTGCCGCGATATACACCAATCCGACCGGCTGGCCAGCATGTTGTGGATCCGGTCCCGGCCCCACTTAGGCACCCAGTTAACCTTGCCCACCCAATCCAGCGACTTTTCACGGAGGCCGTTTTTCTCCATGGAGACAAACCACTGTTCAGTGGCCCGGAAAATGACCGGCTTTTTGCAACGCCAGCAATGGGGATAGCTATGCTCGATCTCTTCACTCCCTATCAGACGCCCCTTCTCCTTGAGAAGATTAATAATGGCCCCATTGGCCTTGAATATATCCTCTCCGGCAAAGTAGCCGACTTCATCCGTAAACTTACCCCCGGCGTCCACCGGCGAATAGATGTCCAGCCCGTAGGCCGAACCGCTTTCATAGTCCTCACGGCCATGGCCCGGCGCGGTATGTACACACCCGGTGCCGGTGTCCATGGTTACATAGGAGGCCATGATGACGGCAGAATCGCGCTCATAAAAAGGATGCTGGCACTTCAGCCCCTCCAGGCGCTTTGCCGGGAAACGCTCCAATATCTTATATCCCTCAATGCCCAGGGCCCCCAGCAGTGAAAGAAGCAGCCCTTCGGCCACGATCCATACCTCATCTTCTACCTGTACGGCCACATAATCAAATCCGGGATTCAAGGCCACGGCCAGATTGGCCGGAAGGGTCCAGGGAGTAGTGGTCCATATCAGCATGAATACATTCTTGCCAGCCAGGGACGGCAGGCGGGAGGTCAAATCCGAAGCCAGCGGGAATTTGACATAGATGGACGGCGAACGGTGCGGATAATACTCAACCTCGGCCTCGGCCAGCGCCGTCCTGCACGAAGTGCACCAATAAACCGGCTTTTTGCTCTTATATATGCTGCCGTTCAGAAAAAGCCGGCCAAACTCGCGGGCAATCGTTGCCTCGTATTCATAACTCATGGTCAGATAAGGATTATCCCAGTCCCCCAGGACGCCTAAACGTTTGAACTCGGCCCGCTGGATGTCAATAAACTTCCCGGCATACTTCCGGCAATGCCGCCGGAGTTCAAGTTTGGATAAGCCTTTTTTCTTAGCCCCCAGCTCCCTGTCCACCTGGTGTTCGATGGGCAGTCCGTGGCAGTCCCAGCCCGGCACGTAAGGACAATCAGCCCCGGCCATCTGTCTGGACTTTAAGACTATGTCCTTCAGTATCTTATTAAAGGCCGTACCCATGTGGATGTGGCCGTTGGCATAAGGCGGTCCGTCATGGAGTATATACCGGGGCCGCCCCTGCGACGCCGCACGGATGCGTTCATAAAGCCTGGTCGCCTCCCATTTCTCAATCACGGCCGGCTCGCGTTCGGTAAGATTGGCCTTCATGGCAAAATCAGTCTGCGGCAGATTAAGCGTCTCCCGGTAGTCCATGTATTCCCTCCGCAAAAAGCACAACAATCAGATAGGGTTGTAAAGCTATCACAACAAGGTAGCTTGTCAAGCGAAAAACGCCCGGTGTCAGGCCAGGCTGGAAATGTCCCGATCTGATATAAACCCCTTGACAGAAAAGCCTTGTCGGTGTTAATTAGGAGGCTATTTAATACACTGCCTTGTGGGGCTGTAGCTCAGTTGGGAGAGCGCTTGAATGGCATTCAAGAGGTCGTCGGTTCGATCCCGATCAGCTCCACCAAATTTTGGGTTCAGGGAAGGCTGCCAAACGGTTTTTCCTGCCATGATAAAAGCCTCTGCTGAAAGCAACCGCCTTCTTCCAAAACAGCAGAGGCTTTATTACTTGCCCGGGTCCGGACATGACTAAGGAACAAAAAGAAAAAAAATATGAAAAGTTAACGGCAGACGATGAGGTCATCCTCCGGGCCGCCAAGGAGATAGTCATAAAGTTTATCGAGACCGGCCGCGTCTCACCCACCTCTTTTGAGGAAAACTTCCAGAAGATATATTCAAGCATCAAGAACACGGTGCTTGGCCCGTCCAAATAGTTTCCGCTATTTTTTCCGCAAAGCCGTAAAGTACGCCAAGAAAGCACCTTTTATCTCTTATCTTTTAAAACCCATATGTTCTGCGTCCTTTGCGCCTCTGCGGTGAGCAGTTAAATCTTACCGATACTTCGCAAATTCCCCGCCATATTTTAGTGATTCTTGACAAAAATACCTGAATTAACCTATTATGATTCTTCTCCAGATTGGTTAGAGAATATCCTTTATGACAGATGTTCATGACAGAAAAACCAGAAGCTTCAATATGTCAAGGATCAGGAGCAAAGACACAGGGCCGGAAATCCTTGTAAGAAAGTTCCTTTTCGGAAAAGGCTTCCGATATAAACTTTATGATGCTAAACTGCCTGGCAAGCCTGACCTTGTTTTCCCAAAATACAAAACAGTTATATTTATCCATGGATGCTTCTGGCATGGTCATGAGGGATGCAAATATTTTGTGATACCAAAAACCCGCACCAAATGGTGGATTGAGAAAATTAACCGGAACAGACAGGTTGATGCTGAAAACACGACAAAATTAAAGAAGCTGGGCTGGAAAATCCTGACTATTTTTGAATGCAGATTAAGACCAAAGAACAGAGAAAGAACCCTGAACCAGATAGCAATGAGACTGAGGAAATGAGATACATTGACTTGTTTGCGGGGGCAGGTGGTTTTTCAGAAGGGTTTAAGAGGGCTGGCCTTGAACCTGTAGCACATGTAGAAGTGGATCCCGCTGCATGTTATACCCTCAAAACAAGACTGTCCTGTTATTACCTAACAGAGAATAATAAAGCCGATGTCTATGTCAAATATCTTAAGGGTGAAATAAGCAGGAATGAGCTCTATTCATTCATTCCTCCTCACATTCTCGAATCCGTAATAAATCTTCCCATTGGTGACCAAAATAATCAGAAGATTTTCCGGATCATTGAAAAACTGGCTGAGAGACAGGATATCGATGTTATCGTGGGTGGTCCTCCATGTCAGGCATATTCTGTAGTAGGTCGGGCACGTCATGAAAATGGAATGCAGGGAGACCCGAGAAGCTATCTGTACGTTCAGTACGGGAGGTTTCTGAAGAAATACAACCCCAGATTGTTTGTTTTTGAAAATGTGCTCGGGCTGTTATCCGCCGAAAATGGCAAATATTTCAAGAACATTCAGAGATATTTCAGACGGCTCGGGTACATTGTTGAACCGTCTATTGTAAACGCGAACGAATTCGGGGTGCTTCAGAACAGAAGGCGACTAATAATAATAGGGTGGAAAAAAGACCTCAATCCTTCGATCGGTGAATTGGCTGGCCGGGTCAATTTCGAATATAAGGTAAACTCGATATTCAGTGACCTGCCTAAATTACAGGCAGGAGACGGCAAGGACAAATATCTCCGATACACTGAAACAATGAACGATTATCTTCGTTTTGCAAAAATAAGGAATGGAATTGATGTTCTGACCCAGCATGTCACAAGGCCGCATACTGAACAGGACAAGGAGATTTACAGAATCACCGTCGAGAAGTGGAACACAGACAGGATACGACTTGACTACAATGATCTTCCGGAAAAACTTAAGACTCACAAGAACAGAAAATCATTCACTGACAGATTCAAGGTCGTGGTTGAAGACATGCCGTATTCTCAGACTATTGTGGCTCATCTTGCAAAGGACGGTCATTACTACATTCATCCAGACATAGAACAAAACCGCTCGATCTCGGTGCGGGAGGCCGCGAGGCTGCAATCTTTTCCTGACGACTATTATTTCGAGGGGACCAGGGAGGGGCAAATCAGAACACCTGCCTACAGGCAAATCGGGAACGCTGTTCCTCCTCTCATGATAGAAAAAATTGCCAAAAAGCTTGTCGTGCATCTGAGGTGATGAGTAAGCGACAGGGATTTATGAAAACAAAGCCTCCACGAACAGAAATAGCATACGCCGAAGAGAATTTCGAAGAATGTCCGCCCCGGGCTGAGGCAATGATACACTCACTGAGGGCGTTTGGTTATGACCTCAGCATGGCTGTTGCTGATCTTATTGATAACAGTATCTTTGCTGGTGCAAAAAATCTTTGGATTGAATACGCATGGAATGATGGTAACCCATGGATTCGTATTACGGATGATGGAACAGGAATGACAGAAGATCGGCTGGTTGAAGCTATGAGGCTGGGAACTCAAAGCCCCTTGGAAGAACGGGATTTAAGAGACTTAGGAAGATTCGGGTTAGGGCTAAAGACAGCATCTTTTTCTCAATGCAAGCTTTTAACTGTCATGACAAAAACGAAAGATGGCAAAATCTCGACCAGATTCTGGGATCTCGACAAAGTTCAGACAGCGCGTAACTGGCTCCTAGGCAAAACTCCGCCCACTGATGCCATGAATCTTCTTTCAGGGATTAATGAACTCGGGAGTGGAACAATTGTTCTTTGGCGGAATCTTGATCGTATTGATGAGACATCTGAGACAACCACTTATAACGCTGAGGAGGCATTTCTCGACAAATTCATTACTGTTAAGGAGTATCTTGAAATGGTTTTTCATCAGTACCTTGAACATCATCCAAAAAAGATAAATATTTTTCTCGGCGTGGCTAAATGTGAACCCTGGGATCCATATCTTAGAAAAAATGATTTTACTCAGGAGCTTTCTTCTGAAAAATATGAAGATAGTAAGGTTTCAGTAATTCCCTATGTTTTGCCTCACGTATCTAAAAGAAGTGAATCTGAGAGCACTCATGGCTCAGGACCAAAAGGTTGGAATGCGCAGCAGGGTTTTTATGTTTACCGTAATCGCAGGATGATCATTTCTGGTGGATATCTGAACTTTGATTTGAAAGCAGAAGAACACTATAAGCTGGCAAGGATAAAAGTTAACATTACAAACGATATGGATCATGAATGGTCTATTGATGTCAGAAAGGCAGTTGCAATACCTCCTGACCGATTAAAAGCAGAATTACTGAGAATTGCAAAGGCTACACGGCAGAAGGCTGCGGAAGTGTACAGGGCAAGAACTGGTGCCGTAAGAAAGAGGGGAATTCTGCCACAAACAGATGACGTGTGGATTAAAAAGAAAATAGGGGAGAAGATTTTCTACAAGATAAATCAGGACAACTCTGTGATTAAAATAATTCTTGAAGAAGTTGACAATAAGAAGGGCTGGGCAAAAAAACTCTTTCATGTCATCGAAAGTACGGTTCCCCATCGACTCATTATCATGGACGGGCTGGAACATGAAGATTGCCATGCTGACCTGCCGGCGGACATGAATCTGCCGCCCAAAGAATTGCTTAAAATTTGCTTTGCTCTTTACAACAAATATCGCAGAGAGGGGAAAACTCATGCGCAGACCGCTGATATACTCTGTGGCATGGATATTTTCAGTACTCATCCTGCCTACAGGGCATACTTAGATGATCATGCCCATGAGAGGTTTAAGAAATGAATACATTTGATCAGATTGTTCAACTTTCGTATGCGTATTTTGCCAACAAAAAGGTAACACCTGAAGAGATAAGAAACTTTATCAGCAGAATGATCATTGCATTCCCGGAGGAGCAAATTGACGAGGCAAAGCTTTTCTCCAAAATTGAAAGCATTCATACTGTAACAATTGATGGTTCATTCCTTACGCTTGAAGACAGTGAGGGACATGAAGAGTGGTTTAATGTGTCAACAAATATGTCTATCAATAGGGAATTTCAGTGGCATTTCTGGGATCACCTTAAAACATACCTTATTAATTACAAAGGCCGCACAGCAAGCATAGTCGAGAGCCTTGACCGATTTACAAGTGAAATAATAAGCCGGTTAGAAGATCCTTCTCGCGAGGGAACGTGGGACAGGAGAGGTATGGTCATGGGTAGTGTACAGTCGGGCAAAACCCTTAACTATACTGCTCTCATATGTAAGGCCTTGGATGCAGGCTATAAATTTATTGTCGTACTGACAGGGATACATAATAGTCTTCGCAGTCAAACTCAGGATCGCCTAAACGAAGAGCTTCTTGGCTATGATCTTGATAGAATCCAGAGGCTTACCGGACAGGAAAGGCGTATAGGTGTCAGAAGAATATTTTCTGACCACAGAATTGTTAACACGCTTACAAGCAGTAGCCAAAATGGAGACTTTAGTAGAGCAGTAGCTGCTCAAGCAGGGATAATTCCGTCTCTGACAGGTGATCCGATTGTTTTAATTATGAAAAAGAATGTGACAATTCTTAAGAACCTTGTCAGCTGGCTTAATAGTCTTCCCGGCACGATAGATATTGAGAACCGAAGGGTAGTCCCTGATATCCCATTGCTCCTAATTGATGACGAGTGTGATTTCGCGTCTGTTAACACAAAACAACCGGAAAGAGACGAAAATGGGATTATTGAGGATTGGAATCCAACCGAAACAAATAAGCAAATAAGAACCCTGCTCTTTGGTTTTCAGAAAAGTGCTTATGTTGGATATACCGCGACTCCATATGCAAACATTTTCATCCACAAAGATGATTATCACCCGAGGTATGGGGACGATCTGTTCCCACGGCACTTCATCATAAGCTTGCCTCAGCCCACAAACTATATCGGTCCTGATTATCTTTTCGGAATCACAGGAGATTCTGAGCAGGGGATTGAAAGCATTGACCCGCTTCCGTTGATCAGATATGTAAGAGATCATTCAGGAAAAATTCCTGACACTCACAAGAAAGACCTGAGGGTTGATGATCTGCCCGAATCGATGTTAGATGCCATCAAATGTTTTCTGCTCGTCAGCGCTGCGAGAAGAATCAGGAAAGAAGGTGTCGTGCATAACTCCATGCTTATACATGTTACCCGCTTCACTGCAGTGCAAAGGCAGATTAGGGATCTAGTTGAAAAAGAATTGCGAAAACTTATTGCCAGAATTATGTCTGGTTCGGATTCGTTATCTGACCTTAAGAGAATCTGGGAAACTGATATTGTTCCAACTTCATTAGATATGGAAACAAGGGGCTTCAGCGAAGCAGTGCCTCCTTCATGGAATGAGATTAAGAGAGAACTCTTCAATACTGCCAAAATGGTTAAGGTTAAGGGTATAAACGGAGAAATAGGAGATATTCTGGACTACAGGGAAGCGGATGCTCTGACAAGAGAAAAAATTCAAAGAGGCGAGAATGTATCTTGGGAAGACAGGGGCATTAGTGTAATAGCCATTGGCGGCGACAAACTCTCCCGAGGGCTTACATTGGATGGATTAACAATCTCATATTATTTAAGAGCTTCCCGTATGTATGATACACTCATGCAAATGGGACGATGGTTTGGTTATAGGGAAGGATATAATGACCTTTGCAGAATATACACAACGGAGGAATTGGCAGAGTGGTACCGTCATATAGCACTTGCAAATCAGGAGTTACGCAACGAGCTTGAATATATGGTCGCCATTAATAGTACCCCTGAAAATTATGGTCTAAAGGCAAGAAGCCATCCGGGCAGACTTGCAGTGACCTCGGCTGGCAAGTCGAGAAATGCGGAGAAACTCACTATTTCATTTTCTGGCAAATTCCCCAAAACAATTGTATTCGATCCACGACATCTTGAAAACAACCGGAGAGCACTTCAGACACTGGTCCAGCAAATTGGTAGGGACTGTTCGAGAGATATAGATCCAGAAAAGCCAAGATATCACTGGGAAAAAGTTCAGGCAGCCCCCGTACTGAATTTTCTGAGGAGTTACGCTACGCAGGATGTCGCAAAAAGAGTTGTTGATCCTGCGCGGATTGCTGATTTCATTGAGAGGCAGAACAAGAACGACGAACTCGTTGACTGGCATGTGATTATTGCTTCCAATATCCTGCATGACGCAGAGCATAAGTATCATCTGGGAAAATATACAATCGGATGTGTCAGGAGAACTCCTCTTGAAGTTCTCTCTGACAAAATATCCATAGGGACTCTGACAAGTCCTGCCGATGAATTATTGGACCTCTCGACGCCAGAAATTGAAAGGGCTTCGGAATTTGACCGATCCCGGGGAAAGCAGAGATCGGACAGGCTTCCGACATCCTTGGCCATTCGAGCTGTCAGACCGAAGACAAGAGGACTTATCCTAATATATCTTCCCGCCTGCAAGGATATTGACAATCCAAAGAATAATTATGGGTTAACCGATCAGGAAGTGGTTGGTTTTGCCATCAGTTTTCCGTTTAGTGATACCGCTGTACCCATTGAGTACTGGGCCGGACCGGTCTACATGGAGGAGTACTGATGGGATCAGATGACCGCGTAGATTTTCGTATTAGGCAATTGTGGGAAGAATTAGAGAGAACTTTGCTGCTTGGCACAGGATCTCATCAGCGAGTATATCGCCGTCTTGACCTGGAGACAGAAACAGGGATCAGGCTTGGCTGTGTGGCCCCTGGTAATGTATGGGAATTACTTGTTGAGATTGGGTGCGCAGGAGATTCTTTTTCAGTCGAATATCCGAAGTGGAAAGGAATGGCTTTTGAGACGTTAACTCTGGATGTTCCCAAGGAAAATACCCTTCACATTAGACTTTTTCTCGAGCAAAGAGAAAACAGAGATATTTTTGTAACTGTGTGTGATGATCTTATTCGGGCACTCAATGGCTGCTTGTCAAATGAAAGCCGGCGGAATGAAATTGCGAACTTTCTCGCAAGATGGAGCAGCTTCTTTGAAAAATACGGACAGGAAGGGCTTTCATCAGAAGAACAGCGCGGTTTGTATGGTGAGCTTTGGTGGCTTCGGCGTATGATTCATGCAAGTACTGAGTATTTGGCCGCTATTAATTCATGGAAGGGCTGCAGACGCAACTACCACGATTTTGAAATAAAAGGTCACGTCGTAGAAGTAAAAACAACAATGACAAAAGAACCGCGCAAAGTTCAGATTAATAACGAGCGTCAGCTTGATGACCGAGGATTAAACTCTTTGCATTTGCTTATAATTACTCTTAGAAAATCAGGCGGCGGCGGCGAAACCTTGCCCGATCTTGTTCTGTCTCTGAGAAGCATCTTTTCAGGAAAACCCGTTGCCTATATTTTTGAACAGTCACTCAGAGAGGCCGGATATCTGGATATTCATACAAATCTCTACACCAGCAGCTATACAACCATTAAAGAAGAGCTTTTTCGTATAAGAGAGGGCTCCCCACGCATAACAGATGTGCCGCAGGGCATTGGTGATCTTCATTATACTGTTGTGGTTGCATCTTGTGGAAATTTCGTTTGTGAATTTTCTGAATATTTTGATTTAATCAGGGAATAATGGGATGATTGCCAATGAAGTGATTGATTTCTCCAGAGACTTTCATGATGAAATAAGGGCTGAAGCTCATGCCTATGAGGCACTCAGAGAAGAAGTCTTTGTTGAAAAAATGGGGAATATTCTGGAGGAATATGGAGAAATAGAGAGTCTGGTTCCCTGTCCATACAAGAGCAAAGGCATGAAAGTCGACGGTTACCATTATGATGATGAATTTAAGGATATTACACTAATCGTATCACACTTCTTGGATCATGATGATCCGTCAAAAGCCAAAGTTGCTAATGATGAAATCAACTCTTTATTCAAAAGTGCGACAAATTTTTTGACGCGAAGTCTTAAAGGTTTATATAACAAAATTGATATCTCTAATGAGGCACATGAACTTGCCACACTTATATCGGAATGCAAAGATGATATCCGGACTGCAAAAATTGTTGTTATTACAGACGGAATAACTCAAAAAAAACCTGCGGATATTGATGAGATTGATGGTATTGAAATTATCCGTACCGTCTGGGATATTGAAAGAACATGCCATTTTTATCGAACGGGGGAAAGAGAGAAGATAACTATTGAGTTTGTGGAATACTGCGGTGGACCATTGCCATGTGTATTAAAAAAAAATGAAACAGACCACTATTCTACTTATCTTGGATTTATTCCTGGCTCAGCTCTTGCTGATATGTATGCCAGATGGGGAATCAAAATGCTCGATATGAATGTGAGAGTGTTTCTTTCAGCTCGCGGCAATGTCAACAAGGGAATCAGAGAGACCATACTTAAGGAACCAGATATGTTCTGCGCTTATAACAATGGCATTACGGTTTTTGCCAGAAGTGTTGAAGTCACATCTTCAGAAGCTGGATTCGGACTGGTTAGTGCCGAAGATTTCCAAATCGTCAATGGCGGACAGACCACAGCATCCCTTTATCATTCCAGAAAGAAAGATAGGGCAAATATTGACAATATATTTGTTCAGATGAAATTGACAGTTATAAACAATCCGGAAGATATACCCAAAATTGTACCTAAGATTAGTGAGTATTCAAATACCCAGAATAAAGTTCAGTTGGCTGATCTTGCTGCAAATCAGGCACCTCATCCGGAAATCCAGAATATTTCTAACAACATCTTAGCGCCTGACCCTACCGGAGGTTCCCAGCAGACCTATTGGTTCTACGAACGTGCCCGTGGCAGTTACGAAGAATTCAGGAATCTGAATGCCAGAACTCCCGCACAAAAACGTCAGTTTGATGCTCTCAGACCTAAAAACCAGAAGTTTGATAAGATCAAGTTCGGAAAAGTTTGGAACACATACCTTAGACTTCCACATGTAGTTAGCTTGGGAGGACAGAAAAATTTTGGACGGTTCAATGAATGGTTGAGGGAACAAAAAGAAGAAGACTGGGTTTCTTTTTTCAAAAAAACAGTTGGCTTACTTATACTCTGGAATTCTATGGAAAAGATCGTTCGCAGGCAGGGCTTCCAAGGATATCATCACAACATTGTTTCTTATAGCTTATCATGGTTGTTCCACCTTACAGATTTGCGGATTGATATTGAAAAGATTTGGCAGAAACAGATAGTCAGCGATTCGATTCTTGATGTATTGGAACACATATCACAAATTGTAAATAATCATATTCGTGACACACAACAGAATGTAACGGAGTATTGCAAAAGGGAAGAGTGCTGGAACAGACTGAAAGAGAAAAATTTTTCGCTTCCAGCAAACGTACGGGATGAGTATATCCTTGGAAGCAGAAAATCAGAATATAACCCGAATATCTCAAGCGAAGCAGAAACAATTGAATTCTGCAAAAGTAAAGATGATGAGGCGTGGTTTACCCTATCTAAGTGGCTTAAGGACCGCAATTTTCTGACACCGAAGGCGCGCAGTCAGTGCTTTAATATGGGAAAATTTCTTCGGAAAGGGAAAGAGCCCAGCATTGCACTGAGTATTCCCTGCAAAAAAGCTTGGGAAGAGGCGGAGATTCGTGGTTGGCAGTATAGTCCTGACAAGACGGCATAAGGCTCTCTTAAACATTGAGTTTTTCATTTAAAGCCCCTCACAGGTCGCAATGTTAGTATTCTGGGACAATCCCTTAAGTAATTCAGTAACTTGGGAGCCTTCAAGCCGTGAGAGACCGGGCCATCTTTCAAATAATTTCATGGTCTCGCCTCCGGCGGCTGATTTGCTGTGGGGATGTTCCTACCCGTCGGGCCAGTTCTTTCTGAGACAACCCGGATTCCTGTATCCCGGCTGCGTTTTCATTTTTGGCCTGTCTTTGAGTGAGAATAGATGAGCAATATCATGAAATCAAACGGATGGTCAAGGATATTCCGGCTTCAGTAAACGGATATATGGACGCGCATTACTCCCTTAGACGTCGTGTGAAGAAGGCAATAGGCTTCTGGATAGACCCATGCTTGTAGGCACACCAGACATCCAAGGTATAGGTTTTTTCAAAGACTTTGATTAGGGGCCTTGGCCGGTGCTTGCGGAAGCTTGAGCTTGTATTTATTTGAAGGGATAGCAGTGTAGTCGGTATATTCCATACGCAGTAATTCGTGCATCCGGTGAATTATTACTCCTTTTGTGTAGCATTTTTGAAATAGCCTAAGTCAATAATATCCGGGTCAGCCCAACCAGTCGATCTTTACCAGATGCTCCACTTGTTTGAACTCCGCATCGCCGGTAATTATGGTAGCGTTTTCTTTTAAAGCCGTAGCTACAATGAATGCATCGGCGTAAGCCATAGGATAGCCGGCCTTGATTTCTGCGGCCGTCAGAACCAGATCGTCAGGACAGGAATAAATCCTGATCGGAAGGAGCCTGATCTCTTCCAGAATTCCCCTGGCAAAGGAGATGTCCTGCACCCGGGCACAGCGATAAAAGATTTCGCCCAGGTTGATAATATTCAATATAACCTGTTCATTGCCTCCCTGAGCCCGGTACAAAAGGTCTTCCACCTGTTGCGATCCTTTCTCATTTTGGAGCCAGGCGAGAACGGCGAAGGAGTCGAGCAATGTCTTTTTCTTCACGTTCAACCTCTTTCTTTCTATCTTCCAATAATGCCTTGGTCATGGAAGGCTTCCCTTTCAGAATACCCCTTAAGGATTTGATTGGGTCTTCTGGAAGAGGGGTGATGACCGCCTTATCTTCCACAAGGGTCAGGTTGACCTTCTGGCCGGGTTTTATCTTAAGCTTTTTCCTGATTGCTGCCGGTATGACGATCTGTCCTTTGGCCGAGGTTTTTACAATAGGCATTGGCGTTACCTCTTTTAAAGTTGAACTAAATAAAAGTTTAACTTTTGCAGGGTTGTATGTCAAGATTTTGTTGAACACCATGAAGGGGTCAATTTTCGTTGACAATCTACGGCTCCATGCCTGATAATTAAACAGTAGAATTGTTATTGACTAACCGGAACAATAAGCCGGCCAAAGGGGCCCCACCACATGCAGGAGAGAAAAATCGGACAAAAACGGTATAGGGAAAGCATGGAGATGGCCAAGGCAATAACAGGCTTTTTTATATTTTTTTTCATTGGAATCTTAACGGCCGGCGGGTGTACTAAAAACGAAGAGACGGCCATCGGGAAAAAAGCGGCCTCAGAAACGGCGGGAGACAAAAGAGCGGTATTCAGACTGGCTGTCCAGCCCTGCTGGAGTCCCCCGGATACATTTACCATGTTTACGCCGCTGGCAGATTATCTATCAAGGGAGACCGGACTGAATATAAAGCTGGTTGTCCTGGAAACAGAAGAAGATTTTCATGAGGCATTGGATACAGCGGCATTTACCCTGCAGGACGCCTTTTCCATATACGTGCACAATAAAAAGATTGCTCTTTTTGATCCCTTGGCGATCGCCGTATCGGAAGATGGGGAGACTGAAGAAAGGGGGGTAATCATCGTCAGAGCGGATAGCTCTATTAAAGGCTTAAGCGATTTAAAAGGCAAGACGTTTTTATTTGGCGCCCCGCATAATACGCCAAAGTTCACCGGCGCATACATCACCCTGAAAGAGGCCGGGATCGATCCCGGACGTGACCTGAAAGGCCATGAGTTCGGCGGGGACTGTGACGATAACGCCATGTCCGTATTTTTAGGGGAATACGATGCCGGCGCCGTATGTAAAGATTTTGTGGAGGGGCCGGAGGGTAAAAAGAGGTTCAACTTTAAAACTGACCTGAGGATTGTGGCCGATACCGTGCCCTTACCGAGCTGGATGCTGGCGGCCTCGAAGGATGTGGACAGGGAGGTGGTGGAAAAGGTCAGGAATGCCTTATTAAAAATAGGACCCCGAAGCCCCCTGGCTGAAGAAGTCCTGAAAGAGTGCGAATGGAGCGGATTTATAGCCGTTACCGGCAAGGAATTGTCACGCATCGATAACCTGGTTCGTAAGTATTCGATACCCGTACGGTGATATCAGCCCGCTGGACCCGTGTAATGAAAAACCGGAGTAATAAAAGAGGCGGGGATAGATTATGGCGTACCTCATTAGCTCCCCAGAACTGACTTTCGGCGTGAGATATGAAGCTTAGGACAAAATTAGCCCTTGCCTTTACAGTAATAATAGTCGCTGTTACCGGGACCATTGCCTTCCTGTCCATCCGACGCGAAGTTGAAACCTTTAAAGAAGAGCTAAAAAAACAGGGTCTCATTCTAGCCAATACCCTGGCCGAGGAAAGCAGGGAGGCATTTATTACAGATAAATTTGTTCACACTATGGACTACATCGATACTATCTCCAGGCAGGATTACGTAGTCTATGCCATGGTCATGGATAAGGAAGGCCGGGTGAGGGTCCATAACGATCTTAACAGGGTAGGCAAGGTAATTAAGGACGCAGTCCCTGTTCCGGATAATGTCCTTGCCACAGGCAGGCCGTATATTAGGATCACCGATTCCGGCACAGAAGGCCGGTTATATGACATCGGCGTCCCGGTTATGGTGGGATCAGAGGTGGCTGGAGTGGCCCAAGTCGGTTATTCCTTAAAAAGTATAGAGACCTCCACGGCGAAAGGCATTAGGCAGATAATCCTGGTAACCATGGGCGGCATAATCGTCGGGGGCCTTTTCAACATACTTTACAGCAGACAGTTAGTAAAACCCATTATCAAACTAAAGGAGGCAGCCCATGAGATCGCCGGCAGCCGCTTTAACACAAAAATAGAGGTCATATCCCGGGACGAGATAGGCGAACTGGCCTCTGCTTTTAACCAGATGTCCACCAATCTGAAAAACTCCCGGGATGAATTGATAGAGGCCAAGGGCTATACGGACAATATTATAAGATCCATCGTTGATGCCCTGATCGTAATCGATGCGCAAGGAGTGATAGAGACGGTGAACAGGGCCACGTTGGATATGTTGGGGTACAGCGCAGATGAGATAATTGGGTGGCCCGCAGATAAGATTCTCGCGGGAGACGCACCCCTCAAGGGAGAAGGATTGGATGAACTCATCGCTAAAGGTGAATTAAGAAATTGTGAGACGCTTTATAAGGCCAAAGACGGCAAAGAGATCCCCGTTCTTATCAGCGCCTCGGTAAGAAAGGACAGGGAGGGTAAGACCATACATATAGTCTCTACCGCCAGAGATATCACCGAGCGCAAAAAAATGGAAGAAAATCTCCTGAAGGCCCAGAAACTCGAATCAGTGGGCATTCTGGCGGGTGGTATTGCCCATGATTTCAATAACATCTTGACCGGAATTTTAGGCAATATCGGTCTGGCTATGATACATATGCAATCCGAAGACATAACCTTCAAGAGGTTAACCGCAGCGGAAAAAGCGGCCCTGCAGGCCAGGGATCTGACCCAACACCTGCTCACCTTTTCCAGGGGCGGAGCGCCGGTCAAGAAGGCAGCCTCGATTACAGAACTGTTCAGGGATTCCGTCATGTTTGCGCTGACCGGTTCCAATGTCCAGTGTGATTTTTCCATCCCGGCCGACCTCCGGCCGCTTGACGTGGATGAGGGGCAGATAAACCAGGTTATCAACAACTTGATTATCAATGCCCTCCAGGCCATGCCGGAGGGCGGGACAATTAAGGTAGGGGCGGAAAATATAATCGTGGATGCCGGGCAGGGTCTGCCACTTAAAGAAGGAGCATATGTAAAAATATCTATTGAAGATGAGGGGATCGGTATATCGAAGGCACATCTTCAGAAGATATTTGATCCCTATTTCACTACCAAACAAAAAGGCAGCGGCCTGGGGCTCGCCATTACCTATTCTATTGTCAGACAACATGATGGATATATTGATGTAGAATCTGAGTTGGGGGTTGGGACGAAATTCTCTATCTATCTGCCTGCTTCTGCTGAAAGGATGGTGGCTGGAGGAAAGCCAAAGGAGGAGATAATCGGAGGAGAAGGAATGGTGCTCCTGATGGACGACGAAGAGGTGGTCAGAGACGTGGCCGGAGAGATGTTGAAACACATGGGATACACGGTGGAATTTGCCAAAGACGGCGTCGGGGCGATAGACCTGTATATAAAAGCGAGGTCGTCAGGCAGGCCTTTTGATGTAGTCATCATGGATTTGACTATACCGGGAGGAATGGGTGGTAAGGACGCTATCAAGAAACTACAGGAGATAGATCCTGCCGTCAAGGCGGTTGTATCCAGCGGCTATTCCAACGATCCGGTTATGGCCGACTTCAGGAGTTACGGATTCAGTGGTATCGTAGCCAAGCCCTACAAAATAGAAGAATTGGGCAGGGTATTGAGCATGGTCAGAAAAGGAGACGTTCCGGGTTAAAATCCTCCAACGGTCTTACCGGTACTTCTCAAATTCCTCGCCATACTCGATCTCAGCCTTCTTCTTTAACCCGTCCAGCCACCCTTTTAAGATGACGTCCCTTTGCATAAGTAGAAGTTTTTCCTTTATGGCATCTTTCTGCGTCTCGTAAAGCTCCTTCGGGGCCTCTTTAGTGCCGGCCAGGCTCACAACATAAAAGGCGTCCCCTGTTCTAACCGGTTGTTGGATATACGGATGGGCCGGTGTCAGCATGGACAGTTCCTGCGCGGACCTTGCGAACGGAAATTCATTACCGGAAAGGGCGGTTGGAGCTATATACCCGGTCTCGCGCACCGAAAATCCGTATTTGCGAATCAGATCAGAAAATTGTTGCCCGCCCTTAAGGCCGGATATAAATTTACTGGCCTCTGATTCAGCCAGTTTTGTAGCCTGATTCTCCGTGAAGTCTGCTTTTACCTTTACTTCGATCTCCTCTAATTTTGGTATAAATGACTCTCTTCTCTCCATAACCTCACAGACAAAATAACCCTGGGGCAGTTTAATCAAAGAGCTTACCTCTCCCTTTTTCAGGGCCAGGGCAGCGCGGTTAAAGCCTGCCTCGCGGCCTACTCCATCCACTTCATCCTGTTCAGAAAAAAAGCCGGTCTCTGTCAGAGGAAGGTTTTGCACCCTTGCGTATCTATCGAGACCGCCTGAGCGTATAATCTGTTCGTATGTCCTTGCCGCCCCGGCCATTGCGAACTCCCGGACCTTATTTTCGGTCAGGACCCTTTTGACATCCGCAGCCACTGCGGCCAAGGGTTTTACCGCGGAGGTGACGACCTCAGTCACCTTGATAATATGCAGCCCGGCCTTACTTCTCACCACCGGGCTGATGCCTCCCTTTTCCAGGGAAAAAACCACCTTTTCGAAAGAGGGATCCGTAGTCCCCTGCCGTAAGTATCCGAGGTCTCCACCCCTGAGGGCGCTTTTGTCTTCGGAAAACTGCCTGGCCAGCGCGGCAAAATCCTCGCCGGATCCGGCCTTCTTAAGTGCCTCTTCGGCCCTGGTCTGGGTCCTGGCTATCTCTTCATCCGTCGCCGCAGGCTTCAGGGCAAAAAAGATATGGCTTACCCTTCGCCTTTCCGGTTCTCTAAATGCCTCCGTATTACTTTTATAGTAGTTCTCTACCTCTGCCGGCGACACATTGACCTTAGGCGCATAGTCCTTGAAAAGAAAACGGGCCAGCCGCACCCGCACCCGGGCCGGCACACGATAATCCTCCTGATGGCCGGTAAAATACTGCCGGAGGGCGGGCGACTCTACTTTGACCTGGTTCTTAAAAGCCGCTGCCGTAAACGGGATATAGGCCAGATTTATCCGGCGATTGGCGTACTGAAAGGCATTCCAGACCTCGTCATCCGATACCTTGGCCAACCGGCCCAGCGTATCTGCCACCTTGGCCCAGAGAAGCTCCTTACGCAAATCCTCTTCAAAGGCAGCCGGGGTCATGCGTGCATTTTCCAGAACCCCCCGGTACCTTTCCTCGCTAAACCGGCCTCCTTCATTGAATACCGGCATACTGCGGATATACTCGTTGATCTCTTCATCGCTCACCCGGATATCCAGACCTGCCGCACCTTCCTGTGCCAGGACGTCCTTTATAATACCATCCAGAACCACCTTATCCAGGTTCATCTTCTTAAGCAGGTCCCCGGACAGGGCGTCCCCGTAGATCTGCTGATAGTTTTTCAGGGCGTTATTATAGGCCCTCTGGTAATCAGCCCTGGTTATAATCAGGCCGTTTACTTCCGCCACCATGTCGGCACGCCGGGCGCGTATGGTGCCCACACCCCAGAATATAAAGACCAGGATGACAGCCACCAGGATGATCTTGATAAGCCAGGCACGGGTGTGCCTACGCATAAAGTCGAGCATATAACCTTTCCTCCCTACAGTGTCTCACGGACGTAATTGAGCAGCCCCCCGGCCAGAAGGACATCCCTCTCCCGTTTCTGGACAGTCAGGTTGACCATAAAATGGTGCCCCTGCGTCTCGTTAATAATACGGACCGGTTGTTCAGAAAGGATCTGCTTCCTGATATCCGGGATAGCCAAACGATCATCCGCCTGAATGGAATCATAATCCCCCTTTTTCAGGAACACCAAGGGCAATATGCCAAAGTTAATCAGGTTGCTCCGGTGTATGCGGGCGAAGGACAGGGCCAGCACGGCCTTTATGCCGAGGTACATGGGCCCCAGGGCGGCATGCTCGCGGCTGGAGCCCTGGCCGTAATTCATGCCCCCGACAATGAACCCGCCGCCGGCCTCCCTTGCCCGGTCATAAAAGGTGGGATCGACCTGGCTGAAGATATAGCGGGAAATAGCCGGAATATTGGAGCGGAGCGCGGTAATACTCGCCCCGGCCGGGAGGATGTGGTCGGTGGTAACATCGTGGCCCAGTTTAATCAGGACCAGCCCGGTCAATTCAGAGGGCAGGGCCTCCCGTCCGGGCAGGGCCTGGATATTAGGCCCGCGGATAATCTCTACTCCCTCAGCCCTGGAAGGCTCCAGGGGTGGGATAATAAGCCTGTCATTTATCATGTAGCGTCGTGGGAGGGCTACCCTGACCGGTTCACCCAGGGTCCGGGGATCGGTAAGCGCCCCGGTTAAGGCCGTGACCGCGGCCACTTCCGGACTGGCCAGATAGACCGAGGCGGTCTTTGTCCCGCAACGCCCCTCAAAGTTGCGATTAAAGGTACGGAGACTTACCCCGCCGGTGGGCGGGGCCTGCCCCATACCGATGCAGGGGCCACAGGTATTCTCCAGAATCCGGGCGCCGGAGGCAATAAGGTCACTCAAATAGCCCTTCCTGGCCAGCATGGCCAAGACCTGCCGGGAGCCCGGCGAGATGACCAGGCTTACTCCCGGATGAACCGTCTTACCCCTTAAGATCTCCGCTACCGTGGCCAGGTCTTTATAAGACGAGTTGGTGCAGCTCCCGATGGCCACCTGGTCAACTTTTAAACCCTGCAACTCTGAAACCGGACAGACCTGATCCGGCATGTGCGGCCGGGCCACCAGGGGAACCAGCCGGCTTAAGTCTATCTCTATGACCTCATCATAGACCGCGCCTTCATCAGCCGCCAGCGGAGCAAAAGAATCTCCCCTCCCCTGCGCCCTCAGAAATGCCCGGGTGACCTCATCGCTTGGAAAGACGGAGGTAGTAGCCCCGGTCTCCGCGCCCATATTGGTGATCGTGGCCCGCTCCGGTACGGATAGATGTGCTATGCCGTCACCGCCGTACTCGAATATTCTTCCCACGCCTCCCTTGACCGTGACCCGCCGGAGCAATTCCAGGACAACATCTTTGGCTGTGACCCACGGAGCCATTTCCCCGGTCAGCCTGACCAGTACAATCCGGGGCATAACCAGGTGAAAGGGATATCCGGCCATGGCCAGGGCCACATCCAGGCCGCCCGCGCCGATAGCCAGCATCCCCAGGCCGCCGCCGGTCGGCGTGTGGCTGTCCGAACCGAGGAGCGTCTTCCCGGGCACGCCAAAACGCTCCAGATGGACCTGATGGCAGATGCCGTTACCAGGCCGCGAGAAGTACAAACCATACCGGGCCGCTATGCTCTGCAGAAAACGATGATCATCGGCATTCTCAAAACCGACCTGCAGGGTGTTATGATCGACATAACTTACGGAAAGTTCCGTTTTGACCTTGGGGAGGCCAATGGCCTCAAACTGTAGATAGGCCATAGTTCCGGTGGAGTCCTGGGTCAGTGTCTGGTCGATACGCAGGCTTATCTCCTCCCCTGGCGTCAAGTCCCCATCTACCAGGTGACGTTTTATGATCTTCTCGGCTACAGATAAATACATACGCAAAAATTCCTCACTTTTTGTAGATACTCAGCCACTAAGTCACCAAGACACGAAGGAAGAATGTTAATTTATTGCCGAAAAGAGTTTCAGTATTAAGAAAACTATTCAGTGATCTTAGGGCCTTTGTGTCTTAGTGGCTGAACACACTTACAAATCAGATTTTCTACATAACACCAAAAGGGAAATTTATCAACGACCGCCACAAAAAAGAACCGCCCGGCCGGGACAGGCGGAGCGGTTCGTTCAGAGAACTATGGGTGAGTCAGATCTAAAAACTTAAATTAACTTCGATGTACGGCCAATAATGGCGTTCATAGCCCGAGGCTCCGATAGGCGAAGTCTTGTCGGGGGTGTCGAATTTAAAGTCCATATAACCCAGACGGAACCGGCAATTAGTGGTCAGGTAGTAATCATAATAGATATCCCATATCCGGGCATTTACAGGGTAGAAGCCCACGACCACTGTATCTGTCATAAAAGATGGATTGTAATAGTAATTGTTGGCCGCGTTGTTAACGGACCCCTTACGTCTGAATCCCCTGTAGTTTAAGGGGTTGATCCAGTTGTCATCACCCCGGAAAAATTCCACGCATAACTGCTGGTTGGGGGCAATGGCATCGCCGGTATTCATCCCTACCCACCAGGCATAGCCGTTAAATTTCTCGCCTGAATAGTAATTCGTTGCCGTAGTTGTCCAGGCGTCCGTAGCCGGATCTTTCGTCTGTGTCCGCCAGGAGTGAGGCGGACAACTAAATTCATTAAAGTAAGTCGCCCCATAGACCTGAAACTTCCATATCTGGGTATCCAGATAAGCGCCGGCCAGGGAATAATAGGTAGTAAAATAAGGGATAAATAACCTTTTTAGCCCGTCGGAACTGGTATAGGTCTCACTCCATTTATAAGAACCGGCGGTATCAAAGGAATACCTCGGCATATACCAGTCAGGCATATAGAGGCCGCTGACTACAAGCACAGTATCCCTGGCCAGTTTTAATTGCCCCTGGGCGATATAAACATCCGTATCCGGCCCCTGCCCTTCCAAACCGAGCAGATCTCTCCCGGTGCTTGAACCCTTGGGATTTGTAAAACCCATGTCACGATACTTCGCATAGGACAAGATCAGGCTGTTACCTTCCTTAACTTTCTTTCCATAGGAGCCCAGAGGTCCCTTGCCCACCGGAAATTTCTCTGTCCCCTCTGACGGTATAGCCAGAGGCGACCAGCATTTGTCCAAGGTGGTGTCGGGAAGTTTGTACTCCCACATGACCCCATCTACTTCAGAATCTATAAAAACACGGGGGAACGGGGCATTCTGGCGTGATGGTGGGCCATCCATACCGGCCAGGCGCCCGGCATAGAAATTGGAGTTTATTTTGGGGACGTTAAACTTCGCGTAGATATGTTCTACACGCGTGGATACATCGCTGCCGATACCGGAATGGAAGGAATTGACGCTGTCCAGGGGGTCCTGGTCCGGCCACGTGGCGTAAGTGCCGAACCTTTTGTTGATAGTCAGACGGCCGTAAAGGTCCACCATATCCGGCACCACCTGGGCATCAAAATTCAGACGCAGACGCATCGGAAACCCGGTCTCATTCTTGTATTTTTTGTCGCTGGTAGGCTGGCCGGCTCCGTAAAAACCCTGCGTCGTCTCCGCCCGCTCGGATACCATACGCACCCGGAATTCCCCGCCCCAGTTGATCCGGTCACGACTGGCCTTTTTGGCCACCTTATCGCTGACCTCTTTGGCCGCCTCGGCCTTCTTCTCAACCTGTGTTACCTTTTCCTGGGTCGTGACCTCTTTCTTCTCAAACTCCGCCACTTTTCCTCGCAGTTCCTGCACCTCTTCACGCAGTTTTCTGACCTCCAGTAATAGGTCCGAAAGCTTGGGTTCCTCAGCCAGGGCCGGGATAGTCCATATCAGAACGGCGGCTATCATCAAAAACGCCACCATAGCTCTGAGCCCATTTCTGCGAGCGACGATTGTTTTATGTTCTTGCGCACATCTCAAAAACATATAACCCCCTCTTAAAATAAAAACTCACCTGATCCGGTTAAGGTTAATGAATCAGAATTCATTTTACGTGTGAATTACTACAAACGTTTTCGGAAGTCAAATACAAAATAGAAAACTCCAGTCGCCAAATTATTCTCCTTGCATTATTACTTCCTTTAAATTTAAAATATAAAAAAAGGAGTTAAGTGTACAAAGGAGGTTATATTTTATGGATGATACCAATAAAGAAGTGAAGATAATCGGAGCCTTTTTGCTGGGCGGAATTGTTGGCGCCGGTCTGGCCCTTTTGCTTGCCCCTCAATCAGGCAAAAGGACGCGGGAAGATATCGCCCGCATTGCTACTAAGGCCAAACGTCGGGCTGAAGACGTGGCCGAAGATGCGGCCCATACGGTCAAGAACGTGATTTATGACGTAGGCGAATTATTGTCCGATGTCGTCGGCCACGGGAAGGACCTGACCGAAGATGTGAAGAAAAAATTGCTTGGGGCCATAGAGGAAGGTCAGAAATCATTTGAAGAACAAAAGACAAAAATCTTGAAAATGGTAAAAAAATAGTTGGCGACGGGGCACACAACGCGGCATAGCCGCAGGTAAAAACGCCTTGCGCCAATTTAAATGATAAAACCCAAAGTTCAAATCAATGCCAAATGCCAAAGCTCAAATGGAGTCCGCTGGAGGCGGATGACATTTGTCATTTGAACTTCCTTTGAGCTTTGGGCTTCAGGCTTTCAGCCTTGATCTTTTATTAAGTCCCCACCGTAAACCCGGTTTGTCTCTTGACAAATATCCCCACGATTATTATCGTTAGCAATGTAACGCCAAGAGTGCTAACAGGTTAAGCCAATGGTAAAATCTGATATACAAAGGCAGCGCAAAGTCCTGCAAGCTGTAATTCAGGAGTATATTACGACGGCAGAACCGGTAGGCTCACGTCGCGTCTGTCACAAATACAGCTTTGACGTAAGCCCGGCTACCGTCCGCAATATTATGGCCGATATGGAAGAAATGGGGTTTCTGTTTCAACCCCACGCCTCGGCCGGCCGTATACCGACCGAAAGCGGGTGGCGTTTCTATATAGACAGCATACTGGAGGTCACCCCGCTTTCTGAAGCGGAAAAGGCCTTGGTCGCCGGCAGCCTCAAAAGAAAGCTGCCTGCCGGTGAGGTGCTTAAGGATACTTCACGGGCCTTATCATCCATTTCCGGCCATACAGCCATTGTATCCGCTCCCCGTTTCACACAAGCGGTATTCAAGCATATTGAATTCATCCGGCTGCGTAAAGGTGTTGTTCTTGTAATTTGTGTTTCTCCCGCCGGCATCGTTCAAAACAAGATCATAGAAGTGGAAGAAAACCTTGACCAGGCCAGGCTGGATAGATTGTCCCGCTACCTGACTGAATTGCTAAGCGAAATGACCATAGAAGAGGCAAAGAAAAAAATCTTGCGTGAGATGCAGGCGGAAAAGGACCTGTTTAACCGGTTGCTCTCCAGCGCCCTGGAGATGAGCGAAAAAAATCTTCCGGATGGCGAAGAAGCGGTATATATCGAAGGTAAGACCAACATCTTAAGATACCCGGAGCTCTGCGAAATTGATAAAATGAAGGCTATTTTCGAGACCTTCGAGGAAAAGGGGATCCTCATCAAGCTATTGGACAAATGTATAACCGCGCAGGGAGTACAAATCTTTATCGGCTCAGAGAGTGAATATAATGCCATGGAAGGATGCAGTATTGTGGCCTCACCTTACGTCACCGGGGGAAATGTACTGGGGGCCCTGGGGGTAATTGGTCCGATGCGCATGAATTACGCAAGGCTCATCCCGTTAGTCAGATACACCGCTGACCTCCTGGGTGAATTGATTAAAGAGCGTTCCGGGTAAGCTGAAAGCCGAAATCTGGAATCTCAACCTTGATGGCTTCGTAAAAAGTAAATTTTTACCGCAGAGAACGCTGAGATAACATATTTAATAGCTTACAGTTTTTCTCTGCGGACTCTGCGTGCTCAGCGGTGAAAAAGCTTTTTTGCGAATTCATTAACCTTAAGCTCCGATAAAGGACGGGTTATGTCAATTGACGATAAAGCGACTGAAAATAAAACGGAAGATGTTAAGGTTGAAATAAGCAAAGAGGCCTTGGAAACACAGAAAAGACCTCTTACGGAAAAAAGTGTTGAAGAATTAGCAGCCCTGATTAAAGAAAAAGAACAAGAGGCCATCGCCCATTATGACCGGATGTTGCGTATGGCAGCGGAACTGGAAAATTACAAAAAAAGGGCGGAGAGGGAAAAAGCAGAGCATATTAAGTATGCGAATGAGTCCCTTGCCAAGGAACTCCTGTCCATACTCGACAATCTGGAACGGGCGGCGGAGCACGCCAAAAATGATGATACGGACAAGCAGGCCCTTCTGGCCGGTGTAGAGATGGTTTTGAGGGAATTTATGAATGCGATGGAAAAGTTCGGCCTCAAGGCTGTAGATGCTTGCGGCCAGGTTTTTGACCCGCAATATCATGAAGCGGTTATGGTAGAAGAGAATGATAGCGTGGAAGATAATACCATACTTAATGAGCTTCAAAAGGGGTATATATTTAAAGATCGCCTCTTAAGGCCGGCTATGGTGGTGGTTTCCAGGCGGCCGGTTAGTACCCCAGAAAATGTTTAACATCGACAAATTTAACCAGTTTAACCACAGAGAGCACAGAGAAAAAAATTTTAAAAACTCTGTGTCCTCTGTGGTTAATCTTTCGATAATACGTCTATTTATATAAGGAGGATAAAATGGGTAAGGTTATTGGTATAGATTTGGGAACAACCAACTCTTGTGTAGCTATCATGGAGGGAAACGAGCCTAAAGTAATAGCTAACGTTGAAGGCGGTCGAACCACTCCATCTATAGTGGCTTTTACGGAAAGCGGTGAGCGATTGGCCGGCCAGATTGCCAAAAGGCAGTCTATTACTAATCCGACTAACACTGTTTTTGCCATTAAGCGGCTCATAGGCCGCAAATATAGGGACGCGGAGGTCCAGAAGGCTATTAAAGTCCTCCCATACAAGATCGTGGAAGGAACAGATGGAGACGCCTACGTACAGATCAAGGATAAGGACTATAGCCCGGCAGAGATATCGGCCATGATCCTGCAGAAGATGAAGCAGACTGCGGAAGAATATCTCGGAGAAAAGGTCACAGACGCTGTAGTTACGGTCCCGGCATATTTCAATGACAGTCAGCGCCAGGCCACCAAGGATGCCGGCCGCATTGCAGGCCTGAATGTCCTCCGGATCATAAACGAGCCGACAGCGGCTTCGCTGGCCTACGGCCTGGACAAGAAAAAGGAAGAAAAGATCGCTGTTTTTGACCTCGGGGGCGGTACCTTTGATATCTCCATCCTGGAAATAGGCGAAGGCGTCTTTGAGGTTAAATCCACCAACGGGGATACCTTCCTGGGTGGTGAAGATTTCGATCTGCGCGTCGTTCATTACCTGGCCGATGAATTTAAAAAGGATCAGGGAATTGATCTCAGGCAGGACAAGATGGCCTTACAGAGGCTGAAAGAGGCCGCAGAAAAGGCCAAGATGGAACTTTCCACCTCCCTGGAGACGGATATAAATCTTCCCTTCATCACGGCGGACGCCAGCGGCCCCAAACACCTGGGCATGAAACTTACCCGCGCCAAGCTGGAATCATTAGTGGAAGACCTTATCAATAAAGTGGAAGGACCATGCCGGATGGCCCTGAAAGACGCCGGGCTTAAGCCTTCGGATATAAATGAGGCAATCCTGGTCGGCGGCATGACGCGTATGCCCAGTGTGCAGCAAAAGGTACGGGAGATCTTCGAGAAAGAGCCGCATAAGGGCGTCAATCCGGACGAGGTAGTGGCCGTGGGGGCCGCCATTCAGGCCGGTGTCCTTAAGGGCGAGGTAAAGGACGTCCTGCTCCTGGACGTGACTCCGCTCTCCCTGGGGATTGAGACGCTCGGAGGGGTGCTTACAAAGCTCATCGAGAAGAATACTACCATCCCTACCCGGCGGAGCCAGATTTTTTCCACCGCCGCAGATAGTCAGCCGGCCGTATCTATCCACGTCCTGCAGGGCGAACGCGATATGGCGGCAGATAATAAGACCATCGGCCGTTTTGAGCTCGTCGGCATCCCCCCGGCCCCGCGCGGAGTGCCCCAGATTGAGGTCGCCTTTGACATTGATGCCAACGGTATCCTTCACGTCTCCGCCAAGGATTTAGGGACAGGGCGCGAGCAGTCCATAAAAATTACTGCCTCAAGCGGTCTGTCCGAGGAAGAGATCAGGAAAATGGTCCGGGATGCAGAGGCCCATGCCGAAGAGGACCATAAGAAAAAGGCCCAGGCTGAGGCGCGAAACCATGCCGACACCCTTATATACGCCACTGAGAAATCTATGGCCGATTTAGGGGATAAAGTTGATGCAACCACCAGGAGCAATGTCGAGGATGCCGTTACCCGTCTGAAAAAGGCCATGGAAGGGAACGACGCAGAAGAGATTAAGCGCCTTTCAGAGGAGTTGACCAAGGCCTCCCATAAGCTGGCCGAAGCGCTCTATGCCAAAACAGCTCAGGCTGAAGCGGCCGGCGCCGGCGGCCCGGGGGCTGCGGGCGGCGAAGCGCAGGCAAAAAAGGATGAAGAAGAGGTGGTGGAAGCAGAGTTCGAAGAGGTAAAGTAATTGTGTTTTGTTACGAGTTGCGGGTCCTGTCTAACTCGCAACCCGCAACTCGTAACCCGCAACCTGTAGGTTTCTAATTGATCATCAAATTCATCCAGCTAATTACTCTGACCCTCTTAATCAGCACACCATTTGGTTATTGGCGGGATAAAACCCGTAAATATTCTCTGGCCTGGTTCCTCTCCATTCACATCCCCATCCCCGCTCTTTACCTTATACGGAGGGCGATGGGGCTCTCACTTTACTACTTGCCGGCCGTTAGCGTATTTTTTATTCTGGGCCACATTCTGGGAGCAAGATTGCACAGGCCCCCGGAAAGCCGGTAGAAAATAAGTGCTACTTGTTAATGGCTATTTGTCGAGGTTAGGGGAGGCCAATAGTTAACAATCCTTCACAATTACAAAAAATTTCACTTGTGAAAAAAGTTTTAATCCATCCTCAATCTATGCTATAAATAAAAATTACCGTTATGCCGAAAGGTAATAGAGGTAGTTTAGTGCTCATCCGGAAACCCTGGATTCCGTAGCCTGCCCCGTACTTGATACGGGGTCAGGCACGGAATGACAGATAAGAGGTATTTTCAGGTGAAAACAAGCTTTTTCAAAAAGTCCATACGTAACCGGATCCTTCTGGGTATATTGGCGGTCCCGGCCCTTTCTGTCCTCATCTTCATCCCCTGGAGCCTGAACTTTATCGACAAGACCGCACTAAAACAGGCCCAGGAAAAAGTGGAGTTTGACCTCAATTCTTCCCGCGTTATTTATAACGGCGAGCTTTATCACCTGTCCAGGTTAATACTCTATCAATCCCTGCGGACTTCCATAACTAATGAAATATTTAGCGGCAAACCGGGACCCTTGAAAAAGGAACTGGGAAAGTTAAAGGACCTGGAAAAGGTCGATATCCTCCTGGCCACCGACAATAAAGGACGGGTAGTGGCCCGGGCCGGAATCTCAGAGGTACAGGGTGATGACCTCTCCACAGATAAACTGATATCAAGGGCGCTGAAGGGACAGTGCGTTTATGCCACAGACCTCCTCCCCTTAGAAAGACTGGCCCGGGAGGGAGGAGACCTGGCAGAACGGGCTTGCATTGAGATAATTCCCACACCACGGGCCAAACCGAAGCCCAGACCAAGGCGCCTCGACAGCGGCATGGTGCTGGCAGCGGCTCAACCGGTTATGGCCGACGGCAAGGTAGCAGGAACGCTCTATACTGCACAACTCCTCAACCGCAACTTTGATATTGTGGACAAAACCAGAGATACGGTTTACCGGGATCGGCTCTATAAAGGCCGCATGGTAGGCACCTCGACTATCTTCCAGGGCGAAGTGAGGATTTCGACCAATGTCCAGACAAGGGACGGCCGGCGGGCCATCGGCACCTGTATATCGGCCGAGGTCGGCGAGGCCTGCCTGGAAAAAGGTGAGCGCTGGATCGGCCGGGCCTTTGTGGTCCACGACTGGTACATCACGGCCTATGAGCCTATCTACGACCTCGATAAAAAGACTATCGGCATACTTTATGTGGGAACGCTGGAGTCGCCCTATGTCGGTTTAAAGGATGAGCTATTTACCCAGATCGTCCTCTTCGTCATAGGTATTACCCCCTTTGGGGTGGTGATCTCTATATTTGTCTCCAAGAAGATAGTACGACCCATAAAAGAACTTGCTGTTGCTACAGAGAAAATTGCCGAAGGCGACTACACCAGACGGGCTATCATAGAAAGTCCGGACGAAGTCGGGATGCTGGCCTCCTCTTTCAATCGTATGACGGAAAGTATCCAGGCCAAGACTGAGGCCCTGAATGAGGCGCAAAAAAGTCTCTATAATTACTCCAAAAATCTGGAAGAGTTGGTTAAAGAACGGACCGAACGGCTTCTGGCTACAGAGATGCGCTATACTAACCTCTTCGAGATAGCCAATGACGCCTTTTTCACGATAGACAGAAATTATATCTTTACCTCTATCAACAGCTACGGAGAAAATCTAACCGGATATTCCCGGGAGGATATGACAGGAAAAATGCATCTCCTGGACATCGTCCATCCCGATGAACGGGATCTGGTAAGGAATAAAATCGAAAGGGTCATTGCCGGTAAGGCCGCAACAGTGGGAATCGCTTTCCGCTTAATAGATAAGACCCGTACCGAAAAAATCATAGAAATGCATATTTCCGTACTGAAGGAAGGCAAGGCTGGCGCCGGGATACTGGGCATCGCCAGGGATGTGACCGAACGAAGGAAACTGGAAGAGGATGTGTCCCGCACCAGGGATGAACTTCAGGTGCTCTTTAACAGCATCACCGATGGCATAGACGTCGTGGACAGAGATTACAACGTTATCAAGGCCAATGAAGGTATGGCCAGACAACGTGGCATACCCGTGCAGGACATGATTGGGCGCAAGTGTTACGAAATTTTCTACAAACGTCAAAAGCCGTGCGAGGGTTGTGTGGTTGAGGAGACCTTTAAGACGGGCAAAACATACTTTAAGACACGGGAGCGGACCAGAAGCAACGGGACGGTAGTCAGCGCCGACGTATTTACCTTCCCCATATTCGACCATGAAGACCGGATAATACAGGTGGTAGAGTATTCCCGTGATGTTACAGAAAAAAAACAGCTGGAACAGCAGCTCCTGCAGGCACAAAAGATGGAAAGTATAGGGGTGTTGGCCGGAGGGATTGCCCATGATTTCAATAACCTGCTCTCCGGGATACTGGGTTATGCCTCGCTCCTTAAAACCAGGACCCGGGAGGGAGATTCTTTATATAAGTATGCCGATACCATTGAGCAATCAGCGGTCAAGGCCGCCCGTTTGACCCGGCAATTACTGACCTTCAGTCGTGGGGATAAATCCCGTACAGAACCTGTAAATATAAATAAGATTGCCGAGGAAACCCTTCAACTCCTGGAAAGAACTATCGATAGAAGCATCCGGATACATAAGGAATTCTCGCCGGATATATGGGCCATGGAAGCAGACCCCTCTCAGATGGAACAGGTTCTCCTCAACATCTGCATAAATGCCCGGGATGCCATGCCCACCGGGGGCATCCTAACGATCAAGACGGAAAATGTAACGCTTAACGACGAACCCCTGGCCGATTACCCGGAGACAGCCACAGGCAATTACGTCAAGATTACCATTTCCGATACCGGCACCGGGATAGCCAGGGATATCCAGCACAAGATATTCGATCCATTTTTTAGCACCAAGGACAAGAGGAAGGGAACGGGCCTGGGGTTATCCGTAGTCTATGGCGTGATCAAAAATCATGGGGGGTTCATCAACCTCAAAAGCGAACCCATGAAGGGCACAACCTTTGAGATCTATATCCCGGCGTCAACTAACATAGCTGCCCCATCAGACTCAGCCGCATCAGTAAAGGAATCAAGGGGCGGGCATGAAAATATCCTCTTGGTAGATGACGAGGAGGTAGTAAGGGACCTGGGCAGGGAAGTCCTTGAGAGCTACGGATATAAAGTTATACCGGCGGCTGACGGCATCGAAGCCGTTAGTATCTATGAGAAACAAAAAGACGGAATTGACTTGATTATTCTGGACATGATCATGCCCAGGATGGGTGGTATCGAGACCTTTGAACGGCTACAAGCCGTCAACCCGGCAGTCAAAGTTATCGTCTCCAGCGGTTATAGCTCAGACGGGCACTATCAAGCCGTAGTCCAAAAAGGCGCTAAAGGATTTATCCAGAAGCCTTACAAGATCGACGAATTAATAAGAATGGTCCGCCAGGCCCTGGACGAGAGTTGAGGAACCATGGAAAGCATACTGATCGTGGATGACGAAAAAAACTATTTAATTGTGCTAAAAGAACTGCTATCCGAAGAAAATTATGAGGTCGTAACCGCCGAAAATGCCCCACAGGCGTTGGAAATATTTAAGGAATCTGACTTTGATCTGGTGCTGACGGACATGAAGATGCCCAACATGGATGGCATAGAACTCCTGGAAAACATCCGGTCTGTTAACAGCGAAATCCCGGTAATTGTCATGACCGCCTATGCCACGGTAGAAAAGGCGGTCAAGGCCATGAAGAAAGGGGCGTTTGATTACGTCACCAAGCCTTTTCAGAATGAGGAGTTGAAGATAACCGTCCGCAAGGCAATCGACCTCTATAAGCTAAGACGCGAGAATCTGAACCTCAGACACGAAGTAAGCCGCAAATATCAATTCGGGAATATCATAGGCAAGAGCCCGGCTATGCTTAAACTCTATGAGATGATTGAAAAGGTAGCCGACACCAAGGCTACCGTACTCATCACCGGTGAAACCGGCACCGGTAAGGAACTGGTAGCCAAGGCTGTCCATTATAATAGCCCGCGTAAAAATAATGCCTTTGTCTCTGTAAACTGTGCCGCCATCCCGGAAACCCTCCTGGAAAGCGAGCTTTTCGGCCACGAAAAAGGCTCTTTTACCGGCGCTATAGCGATGCGTAAGGGGCGTTTTGAACTGGCGGACGGAGGCACTATTTTTCTGGATGAAATAGCCGAGATGCCAGCAGCCTTACAGGCCAAACTGCTGAGGGCCCTGCAGGAGATGGAGTTTGAACGCGTAGGGGGTACAAAAACGCTCAAAATAGATGTACGGGTTATTGCCGCCTCCAACAAGGACCCCAAAAAAGAGGTCGAAACAGGTAACCTGAGGGAAGACCTCTATTATCGCCTCAACGTGGTACGCCTGCATTTACCCCCTTTGCGGGAAAGACCCGGTGATATTCCTCTACTCGCCGCACATTTCCTGAATAAATACGGTCAGGCAGTCGGTAAGAGTCATCTGGAAATACTTCCGGCAGCCATGCGTCAACTCTACACCAGATCCTGGCCGGGCAATGTGCGCGAACTGGAGCATGTCATCGAACGGGCGGTTATTCTGGCCTCCGGCCACGAGATAACACCGGCCGATATGGCTTCAGAATCACAGGAAGCAGAAAACATCGACCTGGACATAGACCGTTTTATCCCCATGCAGGTCAAACTAAACGAGGCATTGGAAGACGTGGAGGCCAAGATGATAAAAAGGGCGCTGGCCCGCGCCGGAAATGTGCAGGCCCATGCCGCTGCCATGCTGGGAATTACCAAAAGCCTGTTGCAATACAAGATGAAAAAATACAATATCTAACCACTCATGCCTCCATTTTTTCCCTTGCATATCCATTCGAAAATAGGTTATTAGACTGCAAGTTTTTATAACTAGTTTTCATCCGAAAATTGCCGTTTCCGGATTCAAGCTTTCAGCGATCAGCCGTCAGCTATCAGCTAAAAACCAAGACAAACAACATGTTAAGCTGAATGCTGACCGCTCCATCCGGCCTTAGGCGACCGTAGGCCGGAAACCCGGGGTTTCCGGATGGGAACCAACTAATTACGGGGAGTTTATCGTGAAATTTAAACTGGATATCAACAAGGAAGCCTTGACTGTAGAAGAAAAAAAATCTTTAGAAGTTATGTGGAGAAATTGCGCCCGGCGCATAATCCTGAGCACAACCCTGGCCGGCAGCGGACACCCGGGCGGGTCTCTTTCCTCGCTGCATTTATTAATCATGCTTTATTCCATAATCAGACATAACCCCGTTGATCCGCGCTGGCCTAAACGGGATCGCGTAGTAATCAGTATGGGCCACATATCACCCGCGGCCTACAGTGTCTTAAGTGAGTTCGGCTACTTTTCTGAGGAGCGCTTTTTACTCGAATTCCGCAAGGCCGGGTCACCCTTTGCCGGACATGTGGAACAGGGCGTACCGGGAATAGAATGGAACACCGGAAATCTGGGACAGGGACTCTCCGCCGCCGCTGCCATGGCCCTGGCCTCTAAACTCAAAAAGCAGGACAATCTGGTCTTCTGCCTTATGGGTGACGGGGAGCAACAAAAAGGCCAGGTCTGCGAGGCCAGACGGTTTGCCTTCAAATATCAACTATCCAACCTCATCGCCATCGTTGACCGTAACAGGCTGCAAATCGGCGGCGATACCCAGGAGGTCATGCCGCAAAACCTTCGTGCCGAATACAAAGCTAATGGATGGAATGTTATTTACCTGGAAGACGGTCATGATGTGGAAGATATCTTTGCCGCACTACGGAAGATCAAAAACAGCGAAACAGAAAATCCCCACCTGCCGACTGCAATTATTGCCCGCACCACAATGGGCAAGGGCGTCTCCTTTATGGAAAATCGCAGCAAATACCACGGACAAACGCTGGGATTAGAAGAGGCGCAAAAGGCCTTGGGCGAGTTGGGCTTTACTGACGATCCTTCCCTGTGGATGGAAAAAAGAAAGAAAAACCGAATCCTTTCCCCCTCAACCCATTATACGCCTCCCCTTCCGTCGATTGATAGCGGCGCTCCCATAACTTATGAGGCCGGGAAAATGACCGACAACCGTTCCGCCTATGGAGCCGCCCTACTGGACTTGGCGAAGACTAACAATATCCGCGGCCGCTGCCCGAAAATTCTGGGCTTTTCCTGTGACCTGGAGGGATCGGTCAAGATGGATAAGTTCCGCGACCTATGCCCGGAGGCCTTTTTTGAGGCCGGCATCCAGGAGCATCATGCGGCGTCCATTGCCGGGGCTATGAGCAGAGAAGGGTTTATCAGTTTCTTCAGCACCTTCGGGGTCTTCGGCGTGGGAGAGACATATAACCAGCATCGCTTAAATGACATAAACGAGACCTCCCTCAAGCTCGTATGCACCCACCTGGGGCTGGACGTGGGTGAAGACGGGCCTACCCACCAGTGCATCGATTATATTGGACTTCTTTACAATCTCTTTAACTTTTCCATCTTTCTCCCCGCAGACCCGAACCAGACCGACCGGATTATCCGGTATGTGGCGGCTAATCCAGGGAATCACTTTGTCGGGATGGGGCGGTCTAAGGTACCGGTTATAACCGATAAAAAGGGCAAACCGTTCTTTGGCCCTGCCCATAAGTTTGAACCGGGAGAGGCTGACTGGCTGCGCAGGGGTAAGGACGGCTGTATTATAAGCTACGGAGCCATGATCCCCCGTGCCTTGGCCGCAACAGACATCTTGCAGGAAAAATATGGCCTGGCCGTCAGCTTGCTCAATATGGCCTCTATCAAGCCCCTTGACCGGCGCAGCGTGATCAAGGCTGCACAGACCGGGGTCCTGGTAACAGTAGAAGACCATAATGTCTATACCGGCTTAGGTAAAATCGTAGGAGATGTCCTGGCTGAAAAAGGTATAAAAGTGCACTTCGCAAAATTAGGTGTAACCGGATATGGGGCATCGGGCATCCCGGACGATTTATACCGTATGCAGGGTCTGGATCCGGTCTCTATAGCCAGAACCGTTAAACGCCTGGTTAGGAAGTAAGCTGTCAGCAATCAGCGGTCAGCTTTCAGCTTAGAATTGAAGCTCCCCGCAGCAAGCTGCGGGGAATCTCCGTATGCAACGTAAAATGCATCGTATTCGCTCGCTATGCATGTTCAAGAGTAAAAGTTTTTTATCCTGACTTCTGTATTCTCACCCCATCACTCATCACGTCGCACATGGAAGGCGCTCCTACGGAGGTTGAAGAGATCCTTTGGCGTATCATTCCGTAGGAGCGGCATCCCGGCTGCTAATAGCTACAAAAATTGGCTCTTCGCGTAATCGAATGGGTAATTCTTTACTCTTCTCTATTCCCCTCTTTGGAAAAGAGGGGTTAGGGGAGATTTTATAATTGTTTGCCTTTCAAATCCCCCCTCGCCCCCCCTTGCTAACGGGGGGATAATAAAAAGCATGCCTTATTTTAAGAGAAATTTACCCACACTCTTTCACGATGAGCCCAAAAAATTTTACTATAGTAAAACTACACCCTGCCGATAAGCGTAACAAATGCCGGCACACAGAGGTCTTAGATAATGATCAAGAAGCAATTGATCGAATGGCTTAAATCAGGAAAGGACATACCTGTTCTCTCATGTACAGCCACCAAAGTGATGAAAATAGCCGTGGACGGGGCTACCGCTCAGGAATTAGCCAAGGTCATCCTGGAATCGCCGGCCCTTACGTCCAAGGTCTTGCGCCTTGTTAACTCGCCCTTTTATGGCCTCTCACAAAAGGTCTCCACCATCCAGCACGCTATTGCCCTCCTGGGGTTCAAGATGGTCTGTAATCTGGTGCTGAGCATTTCCATCGTCGAGGCCTTTGCCTTGAAGAAAAAGGGAAGATTTGATCACAAGAGGTTTTGTCGCGATGCCTTTTGTTCGGCAGCAGCCGCAGATATGATTGCCCGCGAATGTGGTTGCCAGGAACCGGAAGAGGTCTTTGTGCTCGGGCTCTTACACGATATCGGTGTGCTGGTCATGGCTACCTATCAGCCTGAACTTTTTGATACGGTCTTAGCAAAAAAAGAGGCATCCGGACAGCCCATGAAGGCTATTGAGCAGGAGATTCTGGGCATCGATCATACAGAGTTGGGAGAAATCATCGCAGAGCAATGGTGCCTGCCTCCTGCCATGAGCCTTACTATAAGGTGCCACCATAATCCGGATCTGATGGTCAGTGACCACATCCACGCCCAAAAACTGTGCCGGATCATCTATCTCTCGGATATTATGCTGGAGATATTCAGGGGAGAAAACGGGTATAGAACAGCCCAATTCTCCCGGGAAGCAAACCGCTTCTTTAAGTTCACACAGGATCAGATAAGTTCACTCCTGAATTCCTTTGTAACCAGGGTCAAGGGCCTGGCCGATGTTTTTGAGATCAATGCATCTGATATCAGGGACTATTATCAGATACTTCAGGAGGCGAATACTAAGCTCGGAAAGATTAACATAGAATATGATGTCTTAGTCAAAAAACTTCACCAGCAACAGGAAAAGCTGGCGATTGAATCGGCCCGGGTTCAGGAGTCGGAAGAGAAATACAGGCAACTCTTTGAAAATGCCTCCGATGCCATAGCCATTCTGGATCCCGGTGGAAATCTGCTGGAAGTAAACAAGAAATTTTTTGAAATGTCGGGCTACAGCAGGGAAGAAATAGCCGCCCTATCCCTACAGAACCTGTTTTCCGTGCATGACGTGGATAACTTCTTGAAAAGTCTGGGTCTTCTGAAAAAACAGGGCGTCCTTTTAAAGCCTCTCAACCTGGTTGTGGTGACAAAAGAGGGTAAAGAGCAGAATATCGAGGTCAAGTTAAGCTGTCTATGTAAAGATGGCAGTCAGACCGGTTTTCAGGCCATTATACGGGATATAACTCATAGAAAAAAAGAAGAAGAGATAAGGATTCAGCAGGAAAAATTAAAGGCTGTAATAGAAATGGCCGGGGCTGCTGCCCATGAACTGGCTCAGCCCATGACCGCCCTTCTGGGGATAACGGAACTCTTAATGCTCAAGATAGCGCCGGAAGATCCAAACTATCAGACTATAAACACCATCTACAAGCAAGTACATAAAATGGCTGAGACGACACAAAAAATAAGCAGGATTACCAGATATATCATCAAAGAGTTCCCCGGGGGCATCAAGATAGTAGATATTAATGAGGCATCCAAACCCTCCCTGAACGATTCCAATAAAAAAACATCGTTTAATTAGTTTCCATCCAGAAAACTCGGTTTTCTGGATGGAGCTGTCAGCAGTCAGCTTTCAGCTTAAGAGGCTGTTTCTCGTATTCTTTTGCTGACAGCTGATCGCTGAGGGCTTTCATTCGGAAACGGCAGTTTCCGGATGAACACTATCTTACATCTGCCGATACCTATCAGCCTATCAATAACAATTGACAACAGATAGCTTCGTGCTATTATTTTATAAAATTTCTGATACAGGGATCCAAATATGAGTGATATCATCCGGTTTGGAATATCCATCCCGGCCGATCTGATTGCCTCCTTCGATCAATTTATAGCGGAACGCCATTATACAAACCGTTCCGAGGCCATCCGCGACCTGATACGTGAAAAACTGGTACAGCGGGAATGGGATGCGAAGATCAAAGGCAAACAGGTAATCGGAACCATTACCTCTGTCTATGACCACCACAAGCGGGAATTACTGAATAAACTGACGGACCTGCAGCATGATTTCCATGAACATATCATCTCGTCGCAACATATTCATCTCGACCACCATAACTGTCTGGAGGTTATCATCGTCCGGGGTGAGGCGGAGAAGGTACGCCAACTGGCGGATAAGATTAACGCCCTTAAAGGCATTAAACATAGTCAATTAACCATGACCACATCCGGACTGGATCTCAAATAAAACTACTGAAGCCGACAAGCAGCAACAACACCCCCAAATTTATTATTGACTTTACGCTGAAATAGTCCCTAGACTATCTAAAAGCGATACAGAGCCGTAAAAAATTTGCGTGTAATTCGCCTCTTATATGGCATACAAAAATCAAAAGGAGGTCAACGATGGCTAAGGAATTTTACATCGCGGCCGAGGACTGCCTGGCCTGCGGATCATGTGCGGAACTGTGCCCTGATTGCTTTCGTTTTGAAGAAGGGGCTATGGAACATGCAGAGGTAACCAGTTTTGACTGTCCCGAAGAGAAGGTTCAGGAAGCCATGGATAATTGCCCGGGCCAGTGCATCTTCTGGAAAGAATAAAAGCATCCTTCCCCCTAAAGTGTGCGGTAATCCCTTAATCTCCGGCATCTAATATCATATATCATGGAGTTGGGTCCATGGGGACGAGTCTGCTTCGTCATCCCTCCCAGCCAATGTTTGCCTAAGATTAAATCAGTCCCTCTCTATTGCATGAAGTACCGGTTTTTGCTATTGTTCTGTTTAAGGGATACTACTGATGCATATCAATCTAAAACTGGGTCAAAAGATATTCTTTTTCTTGGCAGTAGTCATCTTTATTATCTCGATTATAGAGATTGTAGCTTACAACAGCCTCCAGCGGATTGATAACAGGTTGAAATTCGTGGAGATGGCTGACGATCTCACAAAAAACATACTCGAAATGCGGAGGTTGGAGAAAAATTACTTTCTGTACCATGACGAGACCAGTCTGGCGGAGGTCTTAGAGTACGTCTATCGCATTCATGACCTGAGCTATAACTTGCGTAAAGAAGTTATCGAAGTAGCCGGCCTTAAGATGTTCGCAACCTTTCAGCACAATCTGGAGATGTACAAACAGAATGTCGAAAGCCTTCTCAGAGATGGGCCTGTGAAGAGCAGGCAAGCAAACGAATTGCGGATCACCGGGCGTCAGCTCTACGAATTCACCAAGGACCTCGTACGTCATGAAAGGCTGGAAATCAGTTCGTTATTGGAACGATATCAAAAACTCTCCCTTGGAGCTATAGTATTTATTGTATTCTTTGCCGCTGTATCCTACTCTCTGGTTCGCCGTCACATCGTAAAACCGCTCGGCCAGATCGAGGCAACAACCCGCAAGATAGCCAACGGAGATTTCAGTTTTGTACCCGAGATCAAGTCACACGATGAGGTAGGCTCCTGCATAGAAACCTTTAATCGCATGGTCAAAGAGCTTAAGGAAAATCAGGACATGCTCGTACAGACCAAAAAGCTGGCTTCTCTGGGCACCCTGACCTCCGGAGTGGCCCATGAGATTAACAATCCCTTAAACAACATCTCCACGTCCTGTCAAATCCTTATCGAGGAGCTCGATTCTTCGGATAAGGATTATCTCCGCAAACTCTTGCGGAATATCAGTGTCCAGGCGGACAAGGCCAGAGATTTAGTCCGGAATCTCCTGGAATTTTCCCGGGAGAAGGTATTTGCAATCGATCGCGTGCGATTAAGGGAACTAGTGGAAGACAGCCTTGAGCTCGTCCAGAGTGATCTCTCCAGCAATGTGGAGACCAGCGTCCAGATCGCGGATGATATCCCCGATCCCATGGTGGACAGGAGCCGCCTGCAACAGGCTTTTCTCAATATAATTCTGAACGCCATTCATGCCATGCCCGACGGCGGAACATTGTCTGTTAAGGCCCGTACCGAAGATGGTGCGGTGTTTATTGATATCTCTGATACGGGGGTCGGCATTCCTCCGGAAAACCTAAATAAGATATTTGACCCGTTCTTCACCACCAAGGAAGTCGGTCAAGGTACCGGACTTGGCCTTTCGGTAAGCTATGGTATAGTAAAAAAACATGGGGGCCGCCTTACGGTAAAGAGTAAAGAGGGCAAGGGCACGATCTTCACCATCGCACTGCCCCTGGAACAGAAAAAAATGGAGAAAGCGGTTGTCTGACAAGAGCCGAATACTGATCGTCGACGACGAGGAAATTACGCTCGAGAACCTGGAACATGTCCTCAAAAAGGAGGGATACGAGGTTGCCGCCGTGTCCAGTGGGATGCAGGCACTGAAACACCTCGAAGCTTCTCCCTTTGATCTGGTCCTCACAGACCTCAAGATGAAAAAGGTAGACGGCATGGAGATCCTCGAGAAGGTCAAGCAGCGCCACCCGGATACCGAGGTGATCATGATCACCGGTTACGCTACGGTCTCTTCCGCCATCGAGGCCATGAAAAAGGGAGCCTTCCACTATGTCGCCAAGCCCTTCAAACTGGATGAGATACGTCTTGTTGTAGCGAGAGCGATAAAAAAGAAACGGCTTCAGGACGAAAACCGGGAACTCAAACAACAGTTGACCATCCAGGGCAACGCGCCCTTGATCATCGGGAAAAGCAAGAGCATCCTGGAGATTAAACGTCTCATCCAGCAAATAGCCCCCTCCGATTGTAACGTAATCATTACCGGAGAAAGCGGAACCGGCAAGGAACTCGTCGCCCAGTCTATTCACCATTACAGTTTGCGGGCCACAAAGAGATTTGTGGCTGTCAATTGTGGGGCATTCACTGAAGAGCTCCTGGCCAATGAACTCTTTGGCCACGAAAAGGAGGCTTTTACGGGTGCCCTCTCTACCAAGATAGGGCTCCTGGAGACCGCCAACGGAGGAACGGTTTTCCTAGACGAAGTGGGTGATATGCCCCCGTCCATGCAGGTCAAACTGATGCGCGTCATCCAGGAAAAAGAAGTAATACGTCTTGGGGGTACAAACCCCATCCCTATAGATGTGAGGTTTATTGCGGCTACGAATAAGGACCTCAAAAAAACGATAGAGGAAGGAGCCTTTCGCCAGGATCTCTACTACCGTCTGAATGTCGTCTCCCTGCAGATGCCGACCTTGATGGAGAGGAAAGAAGATATTCCCCTCTTAACGTACTATTTTTTGGACAAATATGCGAGAGCCGGTAATAAAGCAGCGAAGGAGATCTCGCTTGATGTCTTGGAAATCCTGACTAGCTATAGTTATCCGGGAAACGTGCGGGAGCTTGAGAATATCATGGAACGAGCAGTAGCCCTCGCCGGCCAGGAAACGATCGAGTTGAAAGACCTGCCCTTTGATTTGCAGCAGATGGAAATCCATACCTTCAGGAGACGTGAGAACCAACTCTTGACTCTAAAAGAGAGGGAAAAAGAATATATTCAATGGATTCTTCAGCAGATGGACGGCAACAAAAGCAGGACGGCAGAAGTGCTCGGCATAGACCGGGTATCCCTCTGGCGTAAGCTCAAGAAATATGGTCTTGAATGATGCAAGGGGGCGGTACGAACATCGAGGTCCGGGATAAAGTACCGCGTTATAGTGGCGGACGCGGAAGCCACTGCCTGGAGCAGTTTGCAATATGTCCTGGAGAAGCAGGGCCACGAGGTCGTCAGGCAGGCCATGCAGAAGAGGATGTACACGCAGGAAAGAGACCCCACACGCTGTTTTATGGGACCGCCGGGGATGAAGAATGCCTTCCCTTGGAGGACCGGACTATCCGGCTCAATGACGTGGAGTATCTCGAGAAGCGCATTCAATCTGCCACACAGGTTATTCGTACAGGTGAATGCCTCCTCGGTAAGCCAGCGGGGTCTCAACCGCGAGCAGGGTCTTCTTATACTGATCCCTCTCCTTGTCCATGGTTTGTCTGGCTGTTTCGAATTCTCCGGCTTCGGCAAAACTGGCCGCAGCCATGCCATCCCATAGCTTCCTCATCGAGTCGCGCATATCGAGCGTGATGTAATCTCCGACTTTGTCCCCATGAAATCCTTAGAAACCACTCCCTTCCCGGAAAGACTTCACTAAAAAATTCACTCGTTTCACACGAGGAAACGTTCAAGACGAATGAACCCATACCTATCTCCTCGCTGAAGAATAGTCAGGCGCGATACTGTTCTCCTTGGGGCTTACGGCCTCCACGCGCGGTCCGTCCATCTCTGCAGGAATCTATTCCACACATGCTTCTCCTTACGCATAAGCGGCCTCGCCGTATCGAACTCCCCGGCCTCAGCAAATGTTACCGCTAAGAGCACCTTTTCTAATGTCTCCTTCAATCCCATTTCCATATTCCTCCTTGCTTGATGCGAAATCGCTCGCCGTTTTATCGACTAAGATAAAGCAAGGTCCGTGCCACATCGCACTTACGCAATAACTAGCTGTAATTATTACATGTTATTTAATCGTTCACCCGCGGCCTTTTGTTACAAAATGCAACCGATTTTTGAGAACAACCTATTTTGTTTGTAATAACAAACGGCTATGGACATGTTACGGTCGTAACCCCTTTGTTGCATTATGAAGCAAAGTGGTGGTATCGCATGCGGGTCGCGCGACAGAAAAAATTTAACTGAGCCACACGATGTCGCCCGGGTTCCAAAAACAGGGAAGAGTCTTAACAGCCGGCACAATTAGTTGTCCAAGGAGGGAAACTTGTGGTATATAAAAACCTTACAGGCGTGGCGTATCTTGGTCTCCGAAGGAGGGTGCTTTTTTATGAAACCAGTGCAAAAGTTATGGCTGTCCAAGCAAGTGAGAAACGTATGCTATGTTTGTCTCTGTATGCTGCTTTGTGCGTGCGCGACCGCTCCGTTCACCGGACGTTCACAGCTCATATTGATTGGCGAAGGAGAAGAGACGGCCCTCGGCCTTAAATCCTATCGGGAGATAATAAGTGAGTCTAAATTATCCAGGGATGAAAAATTAGTCAGCCGGGTAAGGAGTGTCGGACTACGCATTGCCGGGGCCGCAGACCATCCTGAATTCGAATGGGAATTTAATGTCATCGAGGACGATAAGACGGCGAACGCCTTCTGTCTCCCCGGCGGCAAGGTCGCCATCTATACGGGCATACTGCCCTACACTAAAGACGAAAATGGACTGGCCACCGTAATAAGCCATGAGGTGGCCCACGCTATTGCCCGCCACGGGGCCGAACGTATGACCACCACCCTGATCGCCCAGATAGGACAGGAGGCCATGAATATCGCCATAAGCGAGAAAAGCGCTGTAGCCGTACAGGCTGCGAGCATGGCCTACGGGGTGGGGGCGCAGATTGGGTTTATCCTGCCCTTCAGCCGCACGCATGAGCTGGAGGCCGACCGCATCGGCCTCATCCTTATGGCCCGGGCCGGGTATGATCCCGGAGAGGCCATAGCCTTCTGGCAACGCCTGTCTCGGGTGGAAAAGGACAGTATCCCGGCCTTCCTGTCCACCCACCCTGCCGATGAAATCCGTATTCGAAACATCAAGGAGCACCTCCCTGAAGCCCTGCGCTACTACGGCAAAAGACTTGACTAACGTCTGAGATTGATTATATTACCGCACAAAAGTCTTTTCACCGCTGAGCACGCAAAATCCACAGAGAAAAACTGCAAACCATTCAGTATGTTATCTTAGCGTTCTCAGCGATCTCTGCGGTATTTTGGACTTTTTATAAGATCATCATTTGATTATGGGGAAAGATGCCCTGGGCATATAAAATCTATGACGTCCTGGTAAACGTACTTTTTATTCCTTTCTTTCCCCTCTTTTTAGTTTATAGTCTGGTTACCGGTAAACACCGCCGGGGCCTTTGGCAACGCCTGGGATTCTACCCCGCTTCCTTAAAGAAAAAGCTACAGGTGAGCCCCCGTCGATTGTGGATTCACGCCGTCTCCGTGGGTGAAGTAAGGGTAGCGGCTGCCTTAATAGCCTCTCTGAGGGAGATATTGCCTCCTGATTTATTGTTTGTCCTCTCCACAGTTACTGAGCAGGGACAACAAATAGCCAGGGAAAAATTAGGGGATCAGGCCCTCTGTACCTTTTTCCCGATAGACATCGGCTGGGTAGTAGGCCGGGTCTTGCGGTTAGTCTCCCCGGAGGCCGTAATCTGCCTGGAAACAGAGCTTTGGCCGGGTTTTATTTACCGGGCACACCGCCAGGGCAGCAAAATTATACTGGTTAACGGACGTATATCGACGCGTTCCTTGGCCCGTTATCAAAAAATCAGGTCGTTTATGCGGCCTATCCTGGAACGATTTGATTACTTTAGCATGATCCGGGAAGACGATGCTAAACGTATCCTGGCCCTGGGGGCAGAGAGGCATAAGGTCGTGGTCCAGGGCAACGCCAAATATGACCTCCTGTCCCGGCAAGCCGGACCGGAAGTTAAAGAGGCTATGCGGAAACGGCTGGGGATTACGCCTGATAATATAGTCTTTATAGCCGGAAGCACCCATACGGGTGAAGAGGAGATCATCCTTCAGGCTTATCAATTCCTGCAAAGGAAATATCCGGGCATGCTGCTAATCCTCGCCCCGCGGCATATAGAAAGGGTCTCCGGAGTCGAATCCCTGCTCAAGAAAAATGGATGGGGATACACCAAATGGAGTAACCTTGCCCCTGAGACAAGACAATCCGTCATCCTGGTGGATTCGATAGGGGATTTGTTCCATCTCTATAGCATAGGCACGATTATCTTCTGCGGCGGCAGTCTTATACCGTATGGAGGGCATAATATACTGGAGGCCGCCATCTGGGGGAAAGTGGTCTTCTATGGGCCGTCCATGCAGGATTTTCTGGATGCCAAAATCCTTCTCGAATCGGTTATGGCCGGAGTGGAAATCCAGGATGCCCGCGATCTTGCCGGAAAAGCCGTCTGGTTTTTAGAAAACCCGGACGAGTTGCAGACGCGCGGGATGCAAGGGAAAAAGGCCGTGGAGGCCAATCAGGGAACGGCAAAAAGACAGGCCCTTCTCATCAAAGAAGTACTGGAAGGCGCTGGCCGTAAGGAAGCAGCATGAAGGCATTGATCGCACTCGAAGACGGCAGGATTTTTAGCGGACGGGCCTTTGCCGGCCGCGGGGAAGTCTATGGCGAGATAGTCTTTAATACCAGCATGACCGGCTATCAGGAGATCCTGACCGACCCCTCCTATAAAGGTCAGATAGTCACCATGACTTACCCTTTGATCGGCAGCTATGGCATAAACAGTGAGGATATGGAGTCGCGCCGGATTCAGGCCGAGGCCTTTATTGTCAAAGAATACCAGGGCGTCCCCAGTAACTGGCGGTCCGCTCAGACCTTAAAAGAATTTTTGGAAAGATACAATGTGCTGGGCGTCGAGGACGTGGATACGCGCGCCCTTACCAGACACATACGGCTGGCCGGGGCCATGAAAGGGGTAATTTCTACGGAAGACCTTGACCCGGCATCCCTGATAAAAAAAGCCAAGGACTCACCCGGCCTGGTGGGCCGGGATATGGTCAGGGAAGTTACCTGTTCCGCGCCCTATATCTGGGAAGACTGCCCGGTAGAAGGAGCGTCCGCGCCAAAAGGAAACGCCCTCCGGGTGGTGGCCCTGGATTACGGCATAAAATTCAACATCCTGCGCTGCCTGAAAAATAGCGGCTGTGAGGTAATAGTCCTTCCGGCCACAGCGAGCGCCCGTGATATCCTGGCCTTGGAACCGGACGGAATCTTTCTCTCCAACGGCCCGGGGGACCCGGCGGGCATACCCGGTGTAGTCGGGACCGTACGCGATCTTATAGGCAAAAAGCCTATCTTTGGTATATGTCTGGGCCACCAGCTATTGGGTCTGGCCTTTGGCGGTAAGACCTATAAACTCAAGTTCGGCCACCGGGGAGGGAACCAGCCGGTAAAGAACCTGCTTACCGGACGGGTGGAGATCACGGCGCAGAATCACGGCTTCTGTGTGGACGTAAGCTCTTTAGATGAAAAAAAGGTAGAGGTCACCCACGTCAATCTAAACGACCAGACCCTGGAGGGAATGCGACACCGGCATTATCCTGTCTTCTCGGTACAATATCACCCGGAAAACGCCCCCGGCCCTCATGACGCCGCATATCTCTTCGATCAGTTTGCGGCCCTGATGAAAGAAAGAGGCTAAATACCTTGCCCAGAAGAAATGACATAAAAAAGATACTGATTATAGGCTCCGGCCCTATCATTATCAGCCAGGCCTGTGAGTTTGACTACTCGGGGACCCAGGCCTGCAAGGCCCTCAGGGAAGAAGGCTACGAGGTTATTCTGATAAACAGCAACCCGGCTACCATCATGACCGACCCGGAGACGGCCAACCGCACTTATATAGAGCCTATTACCCCGGAGATGGTGGCCATGGTCATTGAAAAGGAAAGACCGGATGCCTTACTGCCCACCTTGGGCGGGCAGACGGGTCTAAACGTGGCCATCAAAGTAGCGGACATGGGTGTCCTGGACCGCTTCGGCGTAGAGATGATCGCGGCCTCAGCCTCCGTAATCAGAAAGGCCGAAGACCGGGATCTCTTCCGGGAGGCCATGCGCAATATTGGCCTCCGGATACCCAACAGCGGCATCGCCCGCAATATGGACGATGTACGCCGCATTGCCGCCGAGATCGGCTACCCGCTCATCGTCCGGCCCAGTTTTACCTTAGGCGGCACCGGGGGCGGTGTGGCCTACAACCGGGAAGACCTGGAAAAAATGGCGGCATCGGGACTTGATCTCAGCATGATAACTGAGATTATGCTGGAAGAATCGGTCATCGGCTGGAAAGAATACGAGCTAGAGGTCATGCGCGACGTTAAAGATAATGTGGTCATTATCTGTTCGATCGAGAACTTCGACCCCATGGGCGTCCACACCGGAGACAGCATAACCGTGGCCCCGGCCCAGACCCTGACCGACCGGGAATATCAAATAATGCGCGATGCGGCCATCGCTATCATCCGCGAAATAGGTGTGGAGACCGGCGGTTCCAATATCCAGTTCGCCGTAAATCCGGAAAACGGAGAGATGGTAGTCATCGAGATGAATCCGCGCGTCTCACGCAGTTCCGCTTTGGCCTCCAAGGCCACGGGCTTCCCCATCGCCAAGATCGCCGCCAAACTGGCCGTCGGCTATACCCTGGATGAGATCCCGAATGATATTACCAGGGAGACCATGGCCTCCTTTGAACCCACCATCGACTATTGTGTAGTAAAAATCCCGCGCTGGACCTTTGAGAAATTTCCGGGCGCCGAGGACTACCTTACCACGGCCATGAAGTCTGTGGGCGAAACCATGGCCATCGGACGCACCTTTAAGGAGGCCCTGCAAAAAGGGCTCCGTTCCCTGGAGATCGGACGTTACGGATGGGGCGCCGATGGGAAGGATGGTTACGAACGCAGCCGGAGCCTTCCCCCTATGGCCGAAATAGAAGAAAAGCTCCGCATCCCCAATTCTCAGCGCATCTTCTATATACGCTATGCCATGCTGGCCGGTCTGGATACCACAAAAATTCACGAATTGACCGGGATAGACCCCTGGTTTCTGGAAAATATGCGGCAGATACTGGATGTGGAACGTAATATCCAGGCCGCAGATAAAAAACTTACCGAAGACCTTCTGCGCCAGGCCAAGAAAACAGGGTTCTCCGATTATCAACTGGGCTACCTGACCGGACGGACTGAGGATGAAATCCGCAGCCGGCGCGAAAAAGCAGGCATAAAACCGGTTTATAAACTGGTTGACACCTGTGCGGCGGAGTTCGAGGCCTATACCCCTTATTATTACTCCACTTACGAAGTTGAGGACGAATCCCGCCTCTCCGAACGCCCCAGGGTGATGATCCTGGGCGGAGGGCCTAACCGCATCGGCCAGGGGATAGAATTTGATTACTGCTGTGTCCACGCCTCGTTTGCCCTGCGCGAAGAAGGCTATGAGAGCATCATGGTCAACAGCAACCCGGAGACCGTGAGCACTGATTATGATACGTCAGATAAGCTCTATTTCGAGCCTCTGACCAAGGAAGACATCCTGAATATCATCGCTAAAGAAAAACCAATGGGCGTCATTGTACAATTCGGCGGACAGACACCTCTCAATCTGGCCGTACCTCTGTCCCAAACCGGGGTAAGGATAATGGGGACATCCCCCGACAGTATCGACCGTGCGGAAGACCGGAAGCGTTTCCAGACCATGTTGCAAAAGCTGGGCCTGAAGCAGCCGCCCAACGGCACGGCTACCGCCAGGGAAGATGCCCTGGCCGTGGCCCGGTCCATCGGCTACCCGGTGGTCATGCGTCCTTCTTACGTCCTGGGCGGACGGGCCATGCGCATTATTTATGATGACCGGGAGCTGGAGGATTTCATCGAATCCGCGGTTAGGGCCTCTTCCGAACATCCGGTGCTTATCGACAAGTTTCTGGAAGACGCTATCGAGATCGATGTAGATGCCGTCTCCGATGGTCAGGAGACCATCATCGGCGGGATAATGGAGCATATTGAAGAGGCCGGTATCCATTCCGGCGACAGCGCCTGCGTCCTTCCCCCTCACACCCTGAGCCCTGATTTAATCGATAGAATAAAAAAGGACACAAAGGCCATGGCCAGGGAACTAAACGTCATCGGCCTCATGAACGTCCAGTACGCCATAAAGGATAAGGATATTTATGTGCTGGAGGTCAATCCGCGGGCCTCGCGCACTGTGCCTTTTGTGAGCAAGGCCACAGGCATTCCACTGGCCAAGGTGGCCACAAAGGTCATGATCGGGAAAACGCTCCGCGAGCTGGGGCTTACCACCGAAAAAAAAATAAGGCATATAGCGGTGAAAGAGGCCGTATTCCCGTTTGACCGCTTCCCGGGGGTAGATACCCTCCTCGGACCGGAGATGAGATCCACCGGGGAGGTTATGGGCATTGACGAGAGTTTCGGCATGGCCTTTGCCAAATCACAGTTGGCCGCCGGCCAGAATCTCCCCCTATCCGGCACGGTTTTTATCAGTGTGCGTGACAAAGATAAAATGGCCGTCCTCCCTGTCGCCCGAAAACTGGCCGATATTGGATTCAAAACCCTGGCCACCCGGGGCACAGCCGCGTTTCTGGCTTCCAACGGGATTGCCTGCGAAACTGTCCATAAGGTGTCGGAGGGCCGTCCCCATGTGGTGGATCACATTAAAAACGGCGCTATTCAGTTGGTAATCAACACCTCTCTGGGAGCCAGCACTACCCGGGATTCCTATAAAATCCGCCGGGCCACGCTTGATTACCGCATATCCTATACTACTACCATAGCCGGGGCCAAGGCCATAGCCGCGGCCATTGAGGCCATGCTGCAAAAAAAGTTGCGGGTAAGCCCTGTTCAGGAGTATCATGGTCTGCAAAGCAATGCCGGATTAAATACTGATGAACTCGTAAAAAGTCAAAGTTTGGACGGCACAGTAAAAAGCTCCAGTTGCAAGGCGCGCAAATAAGAAGAGCAGTCAGCAGTCAGCATTCAGCTCTCAGCTTTCAGGAAGTGGAATAGTGCCTTAAACTGACCGCTGATAGCTGATGGCTGATCGCTATGTTGCAGCAAATGGACTTTTTACGAAGCCGTCAAAGACCGGTACAGGAATTAACCCGGAGTAAAAAATGAATCTGTGTATCCCTAACCGGCCGCGTGAAGAATGCGGTGTATTTGGTATATATAATCATCCGGAAGCGGCAAAGCTGACCTACTTTGGTCTCTATGCCCTGCAACATCGGGGGCAGGAAAGCGCCGGTATTGTAACCTCAGATGGATCCAAAGTCCGGGAACACAAGGCCATGGGGCTGGTTCCCGATGTCTTTAATGAGGCCATCCTCTCTAACCTTCCCGGCCACATGGCAGTAGGGCATGTGCGTTACTCTACCACCGGCTCTTCCCTCCTTAAAAATGCCCAGCCCTTTACTGTCTGTCATAAGGGAAAGACCCTGGCCCTCGCCCACAACGGCAATCTGATAAATGCCCGAAGCATCCGCAGTAAGCTGGAAAATGAAGGTTCTATATTCCAATCCACCATGGACAGCGAGGTCGTTCTCCACCTGATTGCCAAGTCGGCACACAAGGGACTGGAAGAAGCTGTTATAGACGCCTTTTCTCTGTTAAAGGGGGCTTACTCTATTGTCCTGCTGACGGAAGATAAGTTAATCGCTATCCGCGACCCCCGCGGCTTTCGTCCTCTCTGTCTGGGTAAATTAAATGACAGCTACGTATTAGCCTCTGAAACCTGCGCCCTGGACCTCATTGAAGCGCAATATATACGCGATGTAGAACCGGGAGAGATAATAATCATCGATCAAAACGGGCTCCGCTCTATAAAACCTTTTCCTGAAGTAAGGCCCTCTTTCTGTATATTTGAGTTGATCTATTTTGCCCGGCCGGACAGCAATATCTTCGGCACCAACGTTTATATGACCCGTAAACGCATGGGAGAATTATTGGCCCGGGAGGCGCAAGTCCAGGGCGATTTCGTTATGCCCTTTCCTGACTCAGGTAATTATGCCGCGGTGGGCGCGGCCCAGGCCTCAGGCATACCCTTTGAGATAGGCGTAATACGCAATCATTATGTGGGGCGGACATTTATTCAGCCGTCACAAACCATGCGTGATTTTGGAGTGAAGGTAAAACTGAACCCGGTCCGTTGCCTGCTTAAAAACAAACGTGTGATAATCGTTGAAGACTCCATCATAAGGGGCACGACATCGCGTACCCGCGTACACACCATCAGGGGAGCCGGGGCCAGAGAGGTGCACATGCTGGTAAGCTGCCCGCCCCATCGCTTTCCCTGCTATTACGGCATAGATTTTTCCAATCTGGGAGAATTAATCGCTTCCAGGTTCTCTGTAGAAGAAATCCGTCGTTATCTCGGGTTGGATAGCTTACATTATCTTAGCCTGGAGGGACTCCTGAAGTCGGTCAATGGTGAGCAAAACCGTTTTTGTCTGGCCTGCTTTGACGGCAATTATCCCCTGCCGCTTGAAGAAGAATTCTCTAAGTTCTGTTTAGAAAAAGGAAAATCTTGAAATAATTATGACACTCGAGCGGGCCAAAGAAGTCCTTCGGATCGAGGCCGAAGGCATTCTAAAACTCATAGATAAGCTCGATAACGAGTTTGTAAGGGCCGTGGAGCTGATCTACGAGATAAAAGGCAGGGTCATTATCACCGGTATCGGCAAGTCCGGTATCGTGGGCCGGAAAATTGCCGCCACCTTGAGTAGTACAGGCACAGCCGCCCTTTTCCTGCATCCGGTAGAGGCCATGCACGGTGATCTGGGCATGGTAGGCAAACACGATATTGTAATTGCCATCTCCAACAGCGGAGAGACAAGGGAATTAACCGCCCTCATCCCGCAGATCAAGCGCCTGGGAGCCAAGGTCGTGGCCTTAACCGGGAATCTTAAATCCACACTGTCCGCACAAAGTGACATAGCCATAGACGTCGGTGTAAAACGTGAGGCCTGCCCCCTGGGGCTGGCCCCCACCGCCAGCACTACGGCTATACTGGCCATGGGTGATGCCCTGGCCGTAACCCTCCTCCATAAACGTAACTTCAACGAGCGGGATTTTTATCGCTACCATCCCGGCGGCAGCCTGGGTGACAGACTGAAAGTCCTGGTCGGTGAAGTCATGTTGAAAGGTAAGAAGATCCCGGTGGTGCCCGTAGGCGCCCACCTTCCCGAGGCCATAAAAGAGTTGAATACGAAAAATATAGGGGCGGTGCTTATAACCAGAGAAAGACAAAAGCTTGCCGGTATCATTACCGACGGTGATCTCAGACGCGTCATCTTACGGTACGACCGTCTTGACAGCATGAAGGTTGAAGAAATTATGACCGCTGACCCTAAAACCATCAGCGCTGATATGCTGGCCGCCGATGCATTAAGTATAATGCAACAACACGAAATCACGGTGTTGCCCATAGTCGACACCCGAAAAAATATAAAGGGAATACTCCATCTCCATGATCTGCTGGGGAAAGGCGAGTTTAAATTCCTCGTGTAAGTATAGAAACCTCCCTGTCTATTTTTTGGTATAATATTAATAAGTTCTCCATAATTTCCGATATAGCTGGCCAGGGACAAAGATTCGACTAAAAAGGTAATGTCAGAAATTCTATGAAAAACAAACCACAGAGCACACTGAGGAAAAAGAGATTTTTCAAGAAATAAGAAAAAAAGAAAGAGCAGTTAAGAAAACCGGCTCTCTGACTGCTCATTGAACCTCTGTGACCTCCAAAGCAGTTCCGGAGGTATTTGGGGTCTACCGGCGAAAATATTGGGAGATCACAGAGGGAAGAATCTAAAATCTGTTCTAATTTATTTATTTTTGTTGTCTCTGTGTTCTCTGTGGTTGAGTGTTTGACAATACTAAAAAGGGGCCGCCCCATGAAAGAGAGCGATTACACCAAAGAAAAAATTGATACCGCCATACAGACACTCGGGACGGCTAAGATAGGCTCCCCCATCCCGGATATTGACATCGGAAGAGAATATATCAACTTTGCTTCCGATAGCGATCGCATACTCTTTTACCAGAGAGAAAGATACTTTCGCCACTGCCTGGAAAAGAGGATAGATCCGGTTACGCTGGAGCTGGCCGGGCCGCGAAAGAAGATATACTTTGACCCGAAAAAACTGAGATGCGCTATAGTCACTGCGGGGGGGCTGTGTCCGGGCATCAATGACGTAATTCGTTCTATAGTCCTCGCTCTCTACCATACGTACGGCGTACGCCATATCTATGGCATACGCTATGGACTGCAGGGGTTCATCCCCCGATACGGCCATGAGATGCTGGAGTTAACCCCGTCCGTAGTGGCCAATATCCATGAGATGGGGGGGACGTTTCTGGCCTCCTCCCGCGGCCATCAGGACATAGAAGAAATTGTCGATGCCCTGGAAAGACTGAACATCGGCCTGCTTTTTCTTATCGGCGGCGACGGGACCCTTCATGCCGCTGCCTCCATAACGGATGAGGTGGCGCGGCGCGGGGAAAAGATATCCATTATCGGCATCCCAAAGACTATCGACAATGACATCTTCCTCGTGTCCAAGTCGTTCGGATTTGATACGGCGGTGGAAATGGCCGCCCAGGCCATCCGGTCGGCGCATACCGAGGCCATAGGGGCGCCGAACGGAGTCGGCCTGGTTAAGCTCATGGGCCGGCACTCCGGATTCATAGCGGCCAATGCCGCCCTGGCCCTGAAAGAAGTTAATTTGGTACTCATCCCTGAAATCGATTTTGATATTGAAGGTGAACATGGTCTCTTGAATGTCCTACAAAAACGGCTCATCGATCGCAAGCACGCGGTTATTGTAGCAGCCGAAGGGGCCGGGCAAAAATATGTGATGGATAAAGAGGTTAAACGCGATCCTTCCGGTAACATCAAATTAGGTGATATAGGTAAGTACTTACGCGACCAGATCAAAGACTACTTTAATCGGATTAAAATGCCGGTCAACATACGATATATTGATCCCAGTTATATCATCCGCAGCGTTCCGGCGAATGTGAATGACCGTATATTCTGCGGCTTCCTGGGTCAAATGGCCGTCCATGCCGGTATGGCGGGAAAAACAGGCATGCTGGTCAGCCTGTGGAACAACCGCTATGTCCATATCCCCCTGAAGAGCGCCATAGCCCGCCGGAAACAAATTGATCCTAATGGCGGGCTCTGGCTCAGCGTTCTTGAGTCCACCGGTCAGCCGTCTCTTAAGAATCCCGGTCAGCCGTCTGCTGAAATATGCCTTCAGGAGAAAAAACGGACATTGAAAATCACAAGGCGTTCTGCCTCGAAGCGCAGTAAAGGTTGATTGAAGCTCCCCGCAAACAAGCTGCGGGGAATCTCCGTATGCAAGGTAAAATGCATCGTATTTGCTCGCTAACCCTGCTGCAAGCAGCGGGTAATGCGCTCGCTATGCATGTTCAATTACGAATGTCTGGTAAAGTGACTGTCAATTTGGCCTTGACAATGTTGCTCTGTATATGTTAGCTATACGGCCTCTTTCCTGCAAATGCGGGCCGTTAACTCAGGTGGTAGAGTATCTGCCTTTTAAGCAGAGAGTCGCTGGTTCGAGTCCAGCACGGCCCACCAGTAAATAACAAAAGAACGAAGCACGTCCCCATCGTCTAGTCAGGTCCAGGACACCGGCCTTTCACGCCGGCAACACCGGTTCAAATCCGGTTGGGGACGCCAAAAATTAAGGGGCTAACTATAAACGATTAGCCCCTTTTTATTTGCCTGTGCAAATCTGAAATTAATACTCCTCACACTTAATCTGATAATAGCTTTTTTCGTGATCGCAGGAAGGGCATTTTTCCGGCGGCTCGGTCCCGAAGTGTACATACCCGCACTCCCGGCAGACCCACGCCACCTCTTTTGCTTTCTTGAAGACAGTGCCGGCCTCAACCTCTTTTAGTAATTTTTTATATCTTTCCTCGTGATGCTCTTCGGCCCTGGCAATAGCCCTTAACCGCAGCGCGATCTCTGGAAACCCTTCCTTTTCCGCCATATCCGCAAACTCGGGATACATGCTGGTATATTCATAATGCTCGCCCGCGATGGCGGCCTTCAGGTTTTCAGCCGTTGTGCCCAGTACGGTTGGGGCGGCGGCCTCCACTTTGATCTCATCCAGCCGCTCCCCGCTCTTCTTTTTCAATTCATTGATCAGCTTGAAAAGCCAACTGGCGTGTTCTTTTTCATTCTCCGCGGTAATGAGAAAAATCTCGGCAATCTGTTCAAACCCTTCTTTCTTTGCAATCTTAGAGTAGAAGGAATACCTGTTCCTGGCCTGGCTCTCGCCGATAAATGCCTTGACCAGATTTTCAATAGTCTTCTTCATACCCTTTACCTCCGATCATTTTTAAAATATAAAGTTACCTTCGCTTAGTATTTGCCTTAACTTTTCAAAACCTCTTCCCTTAATTCCTGTGATCTTCTGGTGGCCGCCTCAACCGTATCCATCAGGATGCCATTGAAACCGGCCTTGGCCATAACATGCAGACCGGCTATGGTGGTGCCGCCGGGCGAGGTGACCATCTCCTTAAGGCAGCCCAGGTGCTCACCCGTCTCCATAGCTAATTTCACTGAACCGAGTACGGTCTGCAGGGTAAGTACCCTGGCCACCTCACGGGAAAGCCCCATCCTGACCCCGGCATCAATGAAGGCCTCCATAATGGCAAATACGTAGGCAGGGCCGCTCCCGGAAAGACCGGTTACGGCATCCAGATACTTTTCTTCAACAATTACCGTCCTGCCTACCGCAGAGAATACCTGTTCAGCAAGCTGCAAGTCCCTTACGCCGGCATATTTACCTTTGGCCAGGGCCGTCGCTCCCTCGCCGATAAGGGCCGGGGTATTCGGCATGACCCGGATGACACGGCTCTTCTCCGGCAGCCTATCTTCCAGATATCGCAGAGGAATGCCCGCCGCAATGGAAATAACCAGGTGTTCCGGTGTCACTTCAGGCCTTATTTCATCCAGGACTGCGGCCATCACCTGGGGTTTGACCGCCAGTATGATTACGTTACTCCGGGTGACCAGTTCCTTGTTACTCTGACATGCGTTGACGCCGTAAGTCTCTTTAAGATGTTCCAGGCAACCGGCGCTGGAGTCGAACACACAGACCTGTTCAGCCTTTACCACTTTGGCTTTAAGCAGACCCTTAAGAAGGGCCTCTCCCATCTTTCCGCCACCGATAAACCCTATCTTACCTTTTAGTCCCATTTTAACCCCTTTACCTCTTGCATAGTCTCAAATCTTAACCACAGGGCACACAGAGAATTTATTGTCCATAAAAAACTCAAACTTCAATTTACTCCTATACCGCGATAGGTTCAATTCCCTTAAAATCTGAATCATTCAAATGGCTCAGCTCCCAATTATCTTGTAGATTGAGCCAGAATTGAGGACTTCCTCCCAAAGCCTTAGACAGCCTCATCGCCATTTCAGCACTTATACCTCGCTTACCCCGGCATATCTCATTAACTGTTTTTGGTAACACTCCTATATGGTTTGCCAGGGCAGTTTGAGTAAGTCCTATCTCCTCTAATTCATCCTGCAATACTTCACCAGGATGTACAGGCGTAAAATGTATTTTACTCATTTCTTGGCTCCTTGATATTATTAGTGATAATCCACAATCTCGACATCCAACGCATTCTCATTTTCCCACCTAAAACAAATGCGGTACTGTTCATTTATTCGAATGCTGTATTGACCTTTTCTGTTTCCTTTCAGTGCTTCGAAACGATTTCCCCGTATCTCCAGAAGATCTTGCATCGAAGTTACGGCTCCAAGACGAGCCAGCTTTATCTGTGCCTTTCGGTGCAATTCCTTCGGGAGAATCCGCAAGGCATCCTTTGTGACTTTGCCGTAATTAATGTCTTCCGTTCCTTTGTTTTTAAAGTTCCTGATGCTCATTTTTTAATCCAAAAAATTAATTGAAGCTCCCCGCAGCAAGCAGCGGGGAATGCGCTCGCTGTGCATGTTCAACTATACCGGAGTTCGGTATAATGGTCAAACCGTTTTTTGTCATTTGGATAAAGAGAAGGTTTGAGTAAGTCAAAAAGGAATGGCTCCCGCGACATCGAGCCGGGTCTGACGAGGCTATCCTAAGCAGATATCCTATTTCCGTCAAGAGTTATGCAATGTGAGAAACAATGTCCCTATTTTTTGCTATTCAAACTCCCAAATGTCTGGCTATCTCAGCCCTTGGTAACTCCTGGCTCATGAGTTAGTGGTGGAGGAGGCATGGAGCCTAAACCTATTCACTCGTAAGGCGAATAGGTTTCAAGCACGTTATATATTGAAGTATCAACAGGTTCCTGATATTCCGGTCTTGGTCCGCGTGGCAAGCCACTGTAGAGGGCAGGTCTACTTATCGATGTTAAGGGAATTATCAGAACTAAGTCCCCACCTATCGCCACAAAACAAGAAAAGCATATTTACATGAGCCCTTAGTGTTGGCCGCGGTTTCACTCTCCCTCAGGCCGTCCCTGTTGGGAAAATTTCCCATCGTCTGCTTGAACAGCTTGTCCCCCGTCAAGCTCAGACATATCGAGAAATCACCGCAAAGTACATAAGTAGATTACCGAAAATAAAAAAGGCAGGGCCAATTTGGCCCTGCCTTTACTTTACTTTATTAAACCTAACTCGGCTTACTTCTTGAATTTCCTCCGCAATCCTGCAAGTCCAAATAGCCCAGAACCCAGAAGGAATATGGTGGCCGGCTCAGGGATGGGAGGAGGCCCCCCTCCGCTCAGATCCGCAACCAAATTATCCATGGCAAGGGCGTTATTAAACAGGCTGAAATTATTACCGGCTTCGGAAAGGCTAGCTGCTGCGCCTATGCGAAGTTCGGTAAAGTCATTGGGATCATTGAAACCCACAACAGTACCTTTCCCTACCGTGAAGGTGCCAAGGCCGGTCAGTATACTATTGTCATAGATCTCCCACCGTATGTAAGCATCTGAATCAGAGCTCCAACCGCTACCCACATAAAATTCCAGACCGAAGAGTTGTGCCCCATCGGTTGATTTTATCGAGATGTAATCATAGACACCGCCGGATGGATAGAAAAAACCATTTGAGAAACCTGGATGGCTGGGAGGAATGGATGGGAAATAGGCGCCGGAGTGATAATCGACATATGCATAGTTTGTCGTTGAAATCCTAAGATTATCCTCAGCATACCCATCTAAGCTCGTATAGGTCACGATCGAGTCGAACTCTGCACTTCGATCTATTGTTGAGACTGAGGAGCCCGTCCCGATTGTCTGAGTCGGTAAGGCAAAGACAGGAGAGACTGCCAAAAAGAAGAGAACGATTACTGATACTGAAATGACCTTTAAACTTTTCATTTTAACCCCCTTATCTTGCTATATACAAACTTATATTACAAATTCTGTGCCATTTTTTGCTATTTATGAAGATAACCTAAAAACTACTTATCTATCAATATGTTATGCGTTTTTAATATATTATTGTATTAATTTTCGTATTCTCAAAAAGAGAAAATATTTTCTCTTTTTGAGAAATCTTCTTCCCTCTCCGAGGGAAGAAGATTTCCACTTTTTTAATATGGCGAAAATAGGTATTGATTCCGACTTTCGTGGGAAAGCTGTAGCAGAAGAAATGATCAGAATACTCTGCTTAAAACACCGTTCTCTATGCACGGAAAAGGCCTGGGCTGATTTACCTGGATGGTCAGTCTAAGCCCTGGCCATTATAGGCAATAGACTAAGGCGCTATTTCAGGCCCTCTGTCTCTTCGTGCAATCTTTTAAAGAAGTTCACCATAAAACGGTGGCGGCCGCGCGCCAGGCGTTCACCCTCTGCGGTAAGCATGCGGCTGTGGACCTTTTTCAACTTGACGCTAAATTCCCGAAAGGCCGTATCTTCTATACTGTAGGGCTTGGTCTGCAAGATATCTGCTTGAGAGTTGTGAAGCCTGGCGCCGATCTCGCCGGCAAAAAGAAAGGAGCGGCCTATGCCTACCGCCCCAATGGAGTCAAGTTTATCTGCATCAAAGAGTACACTGGCCTCAAGGGTTTGAGGCTTATTATGGCCTCGAAAGCGGTGGGTAGCGATACAATGCGTAACCGCTTTTATCAGGTCTTCATTATGGGTATGCTTCCGTAAAACCTCTGCGGACATTTCTGCGCCGCACGCGGCATGACAAATACCTCCATTGCTTTTCGTCTCGGCCTCCCGTCCAATGTCGTGCAGAATAGCCGCTAATTTCAGGACATGGAGATCAGCCCCCTCCCTCTCTCCGATATGCACGGCCAGGGTATAGACACGCTCCACATGATCCCAGGCATGGCTCCGGCTGCCATTTTTATAGATCTGCCGGGCCTCGTCTCTAATCTTTTTTTCTAATTGTTTAAAATTTTGGATTTTGGTCATTTGGTATTGTTTAGGATTTCGCGCTTCGGGTTTCGAATTTTCCTCTCTTGCGTGCTCTGCGGCCTCTGCGATCTCTGCGGTGAATAGTTACTTAAAATCCGGCGAAGTATTTACCCTGAAAGCCGCCCCTTTCCTTGAGGGCAGTTTTTATGGCATTTATCGTACCCATCTTATCCCTGGCCCAGAGCGGAGCCACCAACTCCTCCGGCCTGGGGTCGCCGGTTAAACGCTGGATAACCACATCCGGAGGTATCAATTCCAGGACAGCGCAGACCAAGTCCACGTATTCCTGCTGCGCAAGGGGGGTATATTCGCCTCTTTTAAAAAGATTTTCCATCCCGCTCCCTTTGACCACGTAGAGGAGGTGGATTTTTAACCCCTGGATGTCCAGCCCCGCGACCAGCCGCGCTGTTTCAAGCATATCCTCTTTTGTCTCTCCCGGCAACCCCAGGATAATGTGCACGCAAACAGGAAGTCCCGCCTTCTTCGTCCTATCCACGGCCTGCAAAAAATCGGCTACCGTATGCCCCCGATTGATAAACTCAAGGGTCCGGTCATGGGCGGATTGAAGGCCATATTCCATCCACACCAGATACTTCTCCTGATAGGAGGCAAGAAGGGCCAGGATATCGTTACTGATGCAATCCGGCCTGGTGCCGACAGCCAGGCCAACGATATCTGCATCAAAAAGGGCTTCCTCATATCTCTGTTTAAGAACAGGAATGGGCGCATACGTATTGGAAAAGGACTGGAAATAGGCAATAAATTTCCCGGCCCCATATCGCCGGCCCAGAAATGATTTGGCCTGCCGGATCTGTTCGGAAATGGACACGCCCTGCCTGAAAGCGCCGGTACCGGAACCATAGGCATTACAGTAAATACAGCCTTGCGTCGATTTCGTGCCGTCCCGGTTAGGACAGGTAAAACCAGCATCTATAGGTATTTTCTGGACCCGGCATCCATAAAGGCCGCGCAGGTAATGGTTAAGGTCGTTATAGAGCCTGTCTTCAGCCATTAACCGTTAGTCCCCTTGTAATAATTCACCGCAAAGGCGCAAAATACAAGGTATTACCGAGGGACTTCCCCTGCATTTTTATGGAAGCCGTTGTTCCTGAGCGAAACTTGCTGGAGCAGTGGGGCACCCTTCGGGGGCGAGCAGGAAGGGGAAAGCCAGTCCGTTAGAGGCTGGAAGGGGCAAGCATTCCCCGCCTGCGAGTCCCGAAAGGGTCACTGCGCAAGCCGTGAAGCGAAGGAATGACGGTTTCCTATCTTATCATTCCAGGTCTTCCTTCGCGCCCTTTGCGCCTTTGCGGTGAGATCCTTCCTTTAAACGCGCCGTCACCCATTCTAGTGCCTCGTCCCGGGTACTTACCCGGCCCTCGACCTGGGCGTCCTCCATCTCCTCCATCAAGACCTTGAAAAAAGGACCCGGCTCAAGATGAAAGATGTTTATCAAATCATGGCCGGTTATAAGCCGCGGACGGGTAAGAAGCGGTTTTACCTTCTCCTTATAGAAAGTAAGCGTGGTCTCGAAAAGCTGCACCAGCAAGGCCTCGCAATCATCCGGCTTGGCCGGCCCAATGCCGGCCAGACTATCGGCCATAGCCAGGACAAACAATCCGGTAAGCTCGTCTCCCGCCTCCCGGATCAAACGCCTCAGGGCCCGCGGGGTCACCTCCCCCGACCTTAAGACATTTACCAGATGAAAGGGACGCATATGGAGATAGATCAGCTTCTCCACAAACTCAAGGTGCTTGTGGCTCCATTTAAGCCTCCGGGCAAAATTGGCAAATATAGCCGCGCCGACCTGATCGTGGTTGTAAAAGGTGGATTTTTCGCCGTTCTCCTCCGCTGTCTTTGGTTTTCCTATATCATGAAAAAGCGCCGCCCATTTCAGGAGGACAGATTTTGCGTCGTGTCGCAGATATTCCTCTATTTCTCCCTTGTACTTATCAGGAAAATAATCTGCCGGATTAGCCTCGATTTTTTCTATATAGTAAAGGGTGAGAAAGGAATGGCCATAAACATCCAGATGATGGTAGCCATATTGCTGTACGCCGTACATGTCCTCTATTTCCGGGCAGATAGTCGAGAAAAGCCCGTCTTCAGCCATCCATCGCAAGGCGGGATAACTATTTTTTGCGCCCAACAGGGCGTTCAATTCATAGGCTATGCGCTCTACAGAAGTATTTTTGATGAGCGCCCCGTATCTTCCTGTCATTTCACGGGATGCGGGATCTATTTTAAAGTCAAGGGCAGCGGCAAAGCGGTAGGCCCTCAGCATACGCAAAGGGTCATCTATTATGCCCTGCCCGCTTATGAAACGGATCAGTCTGCCTTCAATGTCTGCATGCCCGCCCACCGGATCAATAAGGGTCAAGGGGGCCTTAAGCTCATCGCCAGCAAAGCAAACGGCCATGGCATTTATGGTCAGGTCGCGCAGGCTTAGGTCTTCCTCCAGGGTCCGGCTCCCCTTGCGAAATTCCGCAAAGTCTATCTGATAACCCGCGAAGACCACCCGGGCCACCTTCTCAACATCGTCCAGAAGGATAAAGGCGCCGTGCACGATTTCCGCAAAATTCTGCGCCAGCGCCGGCGCATCTCTGGAAACCGTAAGATCAATATCCTTTACCTCCCGGCCGAGAATCACGTCCCGGATAGTGCCGCCCGCCACGCAAATCTTGATCCCTTCACGCGCGCACCTGTGCACGAATCCCAGGACCTCCGGCGGCAAAAAACTCCGGACATCAAGCCTTAAAAAATCAGCCATGAAATACTTTTAACAGGTAGCAGGGGGTTTTTCAAGAAAATCGACAAACCCAGGTCACGAGATTAAAACAAGGAATTGAGAAATCGTAACAATTTAGCGTTTTGAGAATGCATGATAAAAAGTGCAAAGAAACATATCAAATCTGGAACTCAGAAACTCAGGGAAGTGCAAACCCAAATAAAGAGGGCCTATCTTTTCCTGATTTCCTGGGTTCCAGATTAATAGCTTTTTTTGAATGTAGGACGGTTTCAAACACCTAAAGTGTTATGAGAAATCAAATTCGATTTTTGGAACAAACCCCTGATACGGATCAGTGATCCTCCGCCGGTAGGAAGGCAAAAATCGCCAATCGGAATGGATAACTCAGACTTGTTACTTATTCTTTTTGGCCTCTTTATCTTGACCGCAGTCACCACTGCACTCGGAATCGCGCGGAGCCCGGAAGCTTACGGATGATATGGGCATCTCACACAAAGCGCCGCCCAGATAATCCCAGACCTGCCAGCAACGTTCCACACGCGGACAAAATCGACAGTAATAATAGTCGGACATCTTCTTTCTCCTCAACGATGGCAAAAATAATCAAAATAGTCAGAGAGTTCCCCTGCCTCTCCGCAGAACCTTTTCATGCCCTCATCCGGCAAATGCCCCTTATTATCAAGAAAGACCCTTAGCTCCTCGTCCATGAGGTCCGGCCAGGCCAGCATATACAGGTTATAAATCGTTCCTCCTTTTTCCATCACCATTTTCCTGTCGCCCATTTTATTGCTATCATGTCGATTCATAACCGCACCTCCCCCTTGAGTCCGGCTTTTCATCTCTTCTTACTTTTCTTATCGGCAATTGAATCTTTACGCTAAAATATCTAGTTATTACAACGGCAGTTAAATATATAAACTTGCCAAATCCCCCCATCCCTCCTTTTCTAAAGGGGGGTGAGGGGGGATTTAGGCTTTTTAATTGCCGGGGTAATAAATGGAATGATTTTGTAAGTTAGGGTATAATAGATACAAAATTTATCGAACCTTTGTAGTCTATACATGAAGGTATCTATGGCATCAAATACCTTAAGCAAGACGGAAAAATGAAAAACCCTTTCGCAATACTCGGCATAACACCACAGATTGTGGCACGCATGGATGATGAAGCCCTCTATAACCTGGTCAGGGCCTGCTACCGCGCCCTGCAACAGGCCCACCATCCGGACAAACTGCGAAGGCAGACAGAAAGCGCCCGCCGGAAAAGCACAGAACGGGCTGCTGAAATCAATCTGGCCTATGAAAAGCTCAACTGGGCAAAAGACCCTAATTTATTTCTTCTGCATAAAGAACGATATCTAAAGGCCCCACGGCGGGAAGAGAAAAAACTCCGGGACATGCAGGCTATTTTGGAAACGGTCATAGGCAAACAAAGAGAAATGGCCGATAGTTTCTGGCAATATCTCGGATATAGCGAAGAACAGGCCGCCCGAAGTGATGCCTGCTCATGCCTTAAGATGCCTGCAAGTATTACTCTCGGCATCATTGATGTAGCTATGAGGCAAAACGTGCGTTCAGAAGGCTGGGCGACTGGATTAGGGTATAAGGAAATAAGATTTGATGAAAACAGCCAGATGTATTACCGGCTTTCCCGTCAAAGGAAGTTCACAGCGGTCAACTTTATTAAACTCATCGGGACTATTGCTAAAGACAAGATAGACATCGACGCCCTCTTAGAAAAGAAGCCGCTCAAGGGGGTCTTATACATCCAAACCCAGACGCCGGTTAAACGGAGTAAAAGCAGCAAATATCTTGAGGTCCTGAACACCATACCTATTTCCGAATTCAAATGGCATTGTCTGCCTTTTCTAAGGCCGGATATAGTCGAAGGACGCTATCTCTTTTCCATCCACCGAAAGCCATCTGCCCTGGACAAGGTATTTCTGGAAGGTATTGTCAGCCGGATAAGTAAACCCTAGCTCGTATCCATCCGGAAACCATGCTCACCCCATTGTAGGAGCACCTTCCAGGTGCGAACAGATGCCCGTCGCAGCAGGATGCTGCTCCTACGGCGGCGGCAGGCTGTAAGGAGTATCCCGTGCCGGCTCTAATGAGCGGTAGATTTTGGTACGCGGTTCAGGAAGTTAGCCCAATCGGCTGCCGTATATACATCCATCCCTTTCAACTGAACGCCTATCCTGTACAGGTAATCATCTTTTTTTACCCAGGCCACCCTACCCTTTGCCTTTATTGGTACGTGCGCATCGATGGCCATATCCAGGGGCATGCCTATCTCACAGGGATCAATGCTTTTAATCAGCAGACCGCTCAGGCTGACGTCGTGGGCATACTCTTTGAAAAATTTTTTGCCGTCAGAGTAGGTAATAGGAAGAAAGGTTGGAATGCGTTCGTATTTTCTTCTTTCTTTTTCCGAATTCATGCGCGACACTCCTTTTGCTGTTGCGGCAGGGTCCTGGTATCCACTTCGTGGCGCCCTTGGTTGAGCGTCATATATTCTTATCGTACTTTTTCAGAATATATTCAATGGATTTTTACGTGGATAGAGATTGAAATAATAAGGCTACCCGGTCAAAGCGGCATCAATGAGTTAATACCGTTATCGACAGGATGCAGAAGAGAATTTAGCAGACGTGGCGGATTGAAACGCCGCCGCTGATTAGGGCGTCCATCGATGCCGGGGCAAGCATTCCCCGCCTGCGAATCCCGATAGGGTCACCGCGGAAGCCATGAAGCGAAGGAATGAAGGATTCCATTTCTGAAATGAAATATCCTAATAAAAATCAATATGTTAAATAAAATCCGTTAATATTTTTGGGGGAAGTCCAGGTTTCTTATCGATGCTTGTCGCGGTAAAACGCCTCGATACTCTGCACCATGCTGTCGATGGTGTATTCCTGAGGCATGACCTGGGTCTGAATACCAAATTTTTGTGCTGTCTCCGCGGTGACCGGCCCGATGCAGGCGATGTCAACTCCTTCCAAGAGGGAGACAATCCGGTCGCTTCCCAGCATCTCCACAAAATTGCTGACAGTAGATGAACTGGTAAAGGTCGCCATATCGATTTCTCCAGCTTTCAGGAGCTTGACCAAGGCCTCAGCCTCTTCCGCCTCCGGTTTGACCGTCTTGTAGGCCGGCACTACTTTAACCTTGGCGCCGGCTTCCGCTAACTTCTCCGGCAATATCTCTCTCGCAACCTCCGCCCGGGGGATAAGCACTTTTTTACCGGCTATACCCAGGGCCTTCAGACCTTCAATAATACCCTCAGCCCGGTATTCGGAAGGGACAAAATCCAGTTTAAGGTAGAGGTCTTCCAGCATCTCGGCTGTCCTGGGGCCGATAGCAGCCACCTTGCACGCGCTCAGAGAACGAAGGTCACCGCCGGTAGCCTTTAACCTCAGCAAAAAATTCTTGACGCCGTTAACGCTCGTAAAGATGACCCAGTCAAATTCTTTAATGTCCTTTATGGCCTTATCCAGCGGCTCCCAGCTATCGGGAGGGACAATGCGGATAGTGGGGAATTCCTCGCAGGCCGCCCCTAACTCTTCCAGCCTTCGCACCAAGTCACTGGCCTGTTCCCGCGTACGGGTAACCACGATACGTCTTCCAAAAAGTGGCTTGTTTTCAAACCAGGAAAGAGATTCCCGTAAACCTACCACCTCGCCCACTACGGTTATGGCCGGGGGTTTCAGGCCCTTTTCCTTAACCAACTGCACGATATCTAAAAGGCGTCCCACGACCGTCTCCTGTTTCAGAGTCGTACCCCAGCGGATGACTGCGCAGGGCGTCTCAGGAGACCTCCCATTCGCAACGAGATTTTCTACAATATGGGAGAGGTTTTTGACCCCCATAAAAAAAACGAGTGTCCCTATGCCGGTAGCAATCTTATCCCAGGCAATGCCGCTTCCCTCTTTGGTCGGGTCCTCATGCCCGGTAATGAAGGCCACGTTTGTGGTATAGCGGCGGTGGGTTAGCGGTATGCCCGCATAGGCAGCCGCAGCAATGCCCGAAGTCACGCCCGGGATCACCTCAAACGGCACCCCGGCCTCAAACAACTCCTCGGCCTCTTCTCCACCCCGGCCAAAGATAAAGGGATCTCCGCCCTTAAGACGCACCACCCGTTTCCCTTCTCTGGCACGCTCCACAATAAGTTGGTTAATGTCTCCCTGCGCCATAGTATGGCAGCCGCCCTTTTTCCCCACATAGATGCGCTCCGCCTCTTCCGGGACATAGTCAAGATGGCGTTTACTGGCCAGGTAGTCATATATGACCACCTCGGCCTCACCCAGGACCTCTCTGGCCTTGACCGTAATCAGGCCCGGATCGCCCGGCCCGGCCCCTACCAGAAATACCTTTCCGCTCTTCTTCATTTGAGTACAGGACATCGTTATTTTTCCATTAATTCTCAGAGTTCATCCGGAAACTACCGTCTTCGGATTCACGCATTCAGCCATCAGCATTTTTGCTATCCGTTAACCGTTAACCGTTGTCCGACATTTTCTTTCAGTAAACGGTCAACAGTCAACGGTGAACCGGCTTCATGCTGACTGCTCCGTCCGGAATTTTTGGATTTCCGGGTAAAAACTAATTCAGAGTTCGTTTATATACCTCTTCCAGCACCTGCCGTGCGCCCATATCCAAAATATCCTCGGCCAGGACCGTTCCCAGCCCTTCCGGATCACTTAGCGAGCCGATCATGTCCTTTTTAAAAAAGCGCACGCCTGAAGGGTCGGCCACGATACCGCGCAGGCTAAGCCGCCCATCCAGTATCTCTCCAAAGGCCCCGATCGGCACCTGACAGCCGCCCTCAAGCCTTTTTAGATACGCTCGTTCAGCCCGCACAGTTATTGCCGTTTCGATATGATTCAAGAAAGAAATGGCCTCCAGGAGGTCTTTATCTTCACGACGGAGTTCAATACCGAGCGCCCCCTGCCCAATAGCCGGCAGCATAATCTCAACCGGCAGATATTCAGTAATCACGTCTTTAATGCCCATACGATTGATACCAGCCGCGGCCACAATTACCGCGTGCAGGGACTCTGTCTTTAGTTTCCGTATACGCGTATCCAGGTTCCCCCGGAGTGAAATGATCTCAAAATCTCCCCGATGGGCCAGGAGTTGGGCGCTGCGTCGCAGGCTGCTCGTGCCGATCCGGGCCTTTAAAGGAAGGCCGTCGAGTTTTTCTCCCCCTTGAGTAATAAGCACGTCACGGGGGTCTTCCCTTTTTGTTGTGATGCCGATATGAAGTTCATCCGGCAAATCCGTAGGGACATCCTTCATACTGTGCACAGCCAGATCAATCTCGCCCCGTAAAAGGGCTTCTTCAATCTCCTTGACAAAAAGACCCTTTCCACCGACCTTGGCCAGAGGAACGTCCAATATTTTATCTCCCTGAGTGGTTATCTTAACCAGGGAGACCCGGGAATCCGGCAATCTGGCCTCGATCTCATTCTTAACCCATGTAGATTGGGTCATGGCCAGGGCGCTGCCCCGGGTTCCGATGCGTATGTTTTTCAGGTCAAAAGGCATATTCAAGGTCCTTATCTTAATCGGGCAAAAAACATAAAAAACCGGCAGTCCCCGCCTCAGGAAGGCTGCCGGAATATGTTCAATATTAATGACACGTGCTGCACGATTTGCTGGAGCAGCTTGTACAGCTGCTTGAGCCGGCCGTGCCGGTAAACTTGCTCCCGCTTTTAAAGGCGCAGGAGGACATCAGCTTCTCTAAATGGGCGCTATGACACTTGGGGCAATCAATCCGGTCTGATTTACTGAGCACTAAGGTCTCAAAGTCTTTTCCACAGTCCAGACAGTGAAATTCAAAGATAGGCATTCCTTACTCCTTCTAAAGATTATCAAACTTGATCAATTCGTAAAAAAGCCTTTTCACCGCTGAGCACGCAGAGTGCGCAGAGAAAAACTGTAAACTATTCAATATGTTATCTCAGCGTTCTCGGCGATCTCTGCGGTAAAATTTTACTTTTTACGAGTTCATCAAACTTAGCTTATCTGCAATTCTTCCAGTATGGCCGCAGCCAGGAGCGGCACCATAATCTCGTGGTGTCCGACCAGACAATAACCCTGGCCGCCATCCATTGTGGGCCGGGAAACCACATTAGTCATGGGCCGGTAATGGCGGATAAAGTCCATATTCACGGTTGTAAACTGTTTCACCTCGTGGCCGAGGTTCCGGGCCACACTAAGGGCCTTTAAAAAGACCTCCGGGAGGATTACCGCTGAACCGATATTAAAATATACCCCGCCATCCAGCATAGCCACTAAACTGCAAAAAACCCTAAAGTCATGGAGACTGGTCTTCCCTATAGCTGCGCCGTCGGCCTTTGGATGCATATGGATGATATCAGCGCCGATTGCCACGTGAACCGTCAGCGGGATATCCAGTCTGGCTGCTGTGGCCAGCAAACTCAGGTGGGCGTAAGGTAAGCCGCTTTCCAATATCCTTCTGCCCACTGCTTCACCAAGCCCCAGACCTTCCTCTGCCCCCCGGGTTATAGCCTCGTTTAGAAAACCAGCCGTTTCCTCAGCCATGCCAAAATCGCCGCCGCCCAGCGCCACAGCCACATCCTCGGAGGTCCGGCCTACCATGGCTATTTCTGTGTCGTGGATAATACAGGCCCCGTTTACGGCCAGACCGGAAACAACGCCCTTTTCCATAAGGGCGATCAGGATGGGATTCAGGCCCACCTTTATAACATGGGCGCCCATCCCAATAAGGACGGGTCTGCCGTTACGAACCGCCTCTGCCACCCTTTTTACAATGGCGCGCAAGTCACTGCCTGCCAAGATATCGGGCAATGACTGCAAAAAATCAGAGAACCGGGCCCCGGGAGGCAAGACCCGGCCAAAATGTTCCCGGGAAACCTTGCTCTCTCTTTCTTTGAGACTATAGGTCTTGATCTTTCCAGTGTCAATCGGCCTAATTTTTTGTTTCATACCTTAAGTCCGGCCCGATGTAGAGATGATAAAACGGCTAATTTATGCAGACGAACGTTGATGAATTCGTAAAGAAGCCTTTTCACCGCAGAGCACGCAGAGGCCGCAGAGAAAAAATATAAACTATTCGATATGTTATCTCCGCGTTCTCTGCGACCTCTGCGGTAATTTGTTACTTTTTACGAAGCCGTCAACGTTGGAAAAGGATATAATCCACCAGCTCACAGAGAATGTGCCCGAACAGACCATGCGCCTCCTGCACGCGCGGTACCCGGTCAGAAGAGACGACAAATGCCAGGTCAGACATCCCGGCTATCCTGCCGCCATCCTTCCCGGCCAGGGCCACGGTTTTAATCCCCATCTCTCCGGACACTTCCAGTCCCTTGACTACGTTGGGCGAATTACCGCTGGTGCTGATACCCAGGGCAATATCTCCTTTGCGACCAAGGGCCCTTACCTGCTTGGCAAATACCTCGCTATAGTCATAATCATTACTGATACTGGTCAAAATCGATGTATCGGTGGTTAAGGCTAAGGCGGGCAGGGGCGGTCTTTCGATCATAAAGCGGTTGACAAACTCTGCGGCTATATGCTGGGCATCAGCCGCACTGCCGCCATTGCCGAAGATAAGCAGTTTCCCGCCGCGGCCGAAGGCCTCTGCAATCCACACGGCCAATTCTTTAATTCGATCGGCATGGTCCAGGATAAATTTTTCCTTTATTCTCAGGGAATCCTGTAAACTCCGCCGGATAATATGATCCACCTGCTACCCCCTGTAAACCGGGATCAAGATAATATTTTTATCTATGCCTGTCAACGTTAATGTCCTGATTTCCAAGTAAAATGGCCTAGATACTTCAGCCGCCCCCTCTATTGCAGCCCGCTACTTTTAATATTAAATGCGCTGACCCATGACTGTGAAAAATAAAAAAGATTATCTTGCTGTTTTTTTTGTTGAAATCCTAATGTAGATGTGATATTTGTCCCAGCAATCTTTAATTATAAAGATATAGGCTGCTTTTTAGCGAATACTCCGGCTTAAGGTAAGTACACATAGGGCCACCAAGGTTAGCAGGCTAACCAAATTAATAATAATTAAGGGGGAGAATAAATTATGACCAAAGCGGAATTAGTTGCAAAAGTAGCCGAAGAAGTGGGGATAAAAAAGGTAGAAGCAGAAAAGGCCATTAATACTCTTCTTGGCGCCGTCAAAGAAGTCCTCAAAAAAGAAGGCAGAATGGCGCTTACCGGTTTCGGCACCTTTAGTGTCTCCAAACGTAAGGCCAGGACAGGGCGCAATCCTCAAACCGGTCAGCCGATCAAGATTAAGGCGTCCAAGGTGGTCAAGTTCAGGCCCGGGAAAGACCTGAAAGGCCATATAAAGTAATAAGATCCGTTATCAATAACTTGTATAAAAACCAGGCCATCCGCCTTAGGGATGGCCTGGTTTTTTATGGCCTTGACAATACAGGACAAGCGCAATAAGTATGTTTAATTGCCATGGAATCAATGCGGGAAAAAATTTTACACGGTCTCGAAAAGAAAATTTCCTATATTTTTAAAGATAAAATGCTCCTGAATCAGGCCCTTGTACATCGCTCATACAGCTATGAACAGACATCAAAACCGGCAAACAACGAATGTCTTGAATTTCTGGGGGATGCCGTACTGGGGTTGGCCGTCGGTCATCTCCTTTTTGTTAAATATCCGGATTACGAAGAAGGCACCCTGTCCCAGTTAAAGGCCAACATGGTCAGTGAAAACAGCCTCTCCCAATTGGCCAAAAAATTAAACCTGGGGAAGTTTCTGCTATTGGGCAAAGGCGAAGAATTATCCGGAGGTCGCGCTAAAAATTCCATATTGGCCGATACCTATGAGGCGCTCCTGGCTGCTATCTATCTTGACGGCGGACTGGAACCGGTACACAATCTGGTAAAAAAACATTTTCTGCCGTTTCTCCCCGCGTCAATCAGCAGAAGATCTCTGCTGGATTTTAAGAGCCAGCTGCAGGAATATACACAGGAGGAATTCAAGGCGATACCGGAATATGTCGTATTGAAAGAATCAGGGCCCGAACATCAGAAAAGGTTTGCCATAGGCGTTAAACTTAACGGGGGAATATTGGCCCGTGGAATGGGCAAAAATAAGAAAGCGGCCGAACAAAAGGCCGCCCAGAACGCCCTGAAAAAACTCGCAGCCGTCAAAATTAAAGATCTCGCAAAAAGTCAATGAATCCGTATATCATACCCATCTTCATCTCTCACCAGGGATGCCCCCAAAAATGCATCTTCTGTAATCAGCCCAACATAACCGGCCAGGATATCTCACCCATAACGGCAAAATGGGTGGCATCTACTATTGAAGAAGGGCTGAACAGGAAAAGAAAGGCGCAAAGGACAGAGACCCAGGTAGCCTTTTACGGCGGGACATTCACCGGCCTGGATACCGCCCTTCAAGAAGAAACCCTCTCTGTGGTGCTGCCTTTCTGGGAAGAAAAAAAAGTCCATTCTGTCCGCCTTTCCACAAGACCTGATTATATCAATACGGAAGAGATCACGCTGCTCAGGAAATACCCGGTAAAGACCGTGGAACTGGGCATCCAATCCATGAATGACGCCGTACTGGACAGGACGCGCCGCGGACACACCTCCCGGGACAATCTACGGGCCGTTCGAATGCTTAAGGAGGCTGGATTCCAGGTGGGGGCACAGATTATGATCGGCTTGCCCGGCGAAGACCGCAGGGAAATCCTCGGCGCCCTCGAACCACTCTTCGCTCATAAGCCGGACTTCATGCGTATCTATCCTACGCTGGTCTTAAGGGGGACGGTCTTAGCCGACCTTTACCAAAAAGGAGAATACCATCCGCTTACGCTCGAGGAAGCTGTAGAGATATGCCGGGATATATTCATCCTTGGCCGGGAAAGAGGCATTGCCGTCATCCGCATGGGTCTCCAGGCAGACGCCGGTCTGGAGAAGAATCTTATCGCCGGCCCTTATCATCCGGCATTCGGTCAGATAGTCAGGGCTGAAGTCTTTAAAAATGACTTGATGAAAAAATTAGAGCCTTTTCGCGGTTCGGATGAAGTCGGGATATGGATCGCGCCGTCTGACGTTTCCTTGTTGACCGGCTTTAAAAAACGCGTCCTTGCTGACCTGCAAAAAAAAAGCGCCATACGGTCATTGAAGGTATGGACCGATCAGAGTCTTGGCCGGGGGGATTTCCATGTCACACGAGGTTAAAGATTTCAAGTCCGGATATGTGGCCATTATTGGCGCCCCCAATGTAGGTAAATCCACGCTCCTTAACCGGTTTTTAGGGCAAAAGACGGCCATAGTCTCTCCCCGCCCCCAGACGACACGAAACAGGATATTAGGAATCCTGACCCAATCGGAATATCAGATTATCTTCCTGGATACACCGGGTATCCACAAGGCCAAAAATGTCCTGGGCGAATTCATGGTGAAGGCTGCCGTAGATACCTTGCGCGAGGTTGACGTCGTCCTCCTGACCGTAGATGCCGGTCTCCATCCATTTGGTAATGATACGGCGCTGGTTATCGAAAAGCTGCACAATATCCCTACCCCCGTCATCCTGGCTATCAACAAGATAGACCTGATAAAAAAGGAAACCCTTTTGCCGTTAATTGCGCAGTATAAAGATATTTATGACTTCAAGGCCATTGTTCCCGTATCCGCTCTGACCGGAGAGGGCGTGGATCTCCTGTTGACGGATATGCTTACACTCATACCGGCCGGAGTTCCTTATTATCCGGCGGACATGATTACCGATCAGCCGGAACGCTTTATTGCCGCTGAGATTATCCGCGAAAAAATATTTCTCTTGACCGGCCAGGAAATTCCCTATGCCACGGCAGTAATTATTGATGAATTCAAGGAAAATGCCGAAAAACAGATCACATCCATCTCCGCTACAATTTATGTGGAGAAGGATTCACAGAAAGGTATCGTGATCGGTAAGGGCGGCAGCCTGCTTAAGAAAATTGGTGAGTCCGCCCGCAGGGAGATAGAGGTTATGGTCGGCACAAAGGTCTTCCTCAGGCTGTGGGTCAAGATACGCAAAGGCTGGGCAAAGAGTCCGGAGATTATCAAGCAACTAGGATACTAATGGTCCAAAAAATGACTGCCATAATACTGGCCGGCGGGAAAAGTGAGCGGATGAAAGAAAATAAGGCCCTGCTGGCGCTGGAAGGCAGGCCTATTATAGGTCACATCTGTGAGGTTCTGAAAGACATATTCGATGAGTTAATCGTGGTGACCAACCACCCATGCGCTTATTCCTTTCTAGGCGTTAAGGTAGTAACCGACCTCATAAAAGGAAAAGGCCCTTTGGGCGGACTTTACACCGGTCTTTTTTATGCCGCCTCGTCCCATGCCTTTGTTGTGGCCTGTGACATGCCCTTTTTGAAGAAAGAGGTCATTGATTACATCCTGAAGCAGACAAGTCCAAAACGGGATGTCATTGTACCGCTTATCTCCGGTGGTTATGAGCCGCTCCATGCCGTATATGCCCGAAGATGTCTCGATTACATTCATGAAGACCTTATCGCCGACCAGCTTAAGACTACCGGTTTTTATAACCGGGTTAGAATAAAAACCATAACCGGGGCGGAGTTATCTGAAATCGATCCGGAGATGCGTTCCTGTATTAATATTAATACACCTGAAGACTGGGTAAAAGCACAATGAGGCGCCTTATGGCAACTTGTTATAAAAAGTACATAACCTACGCGCCTGTCGTGTCCTTTTCGACACAGGTGGCCGTAACCAGAAGAACAGTTTTATGGAAGCTATAGAAAAAACACCCGGAAAGCTATCACATAACAATTTGAAATAACGGCAAATAATTATCAGGGGCCATCTTAACTAACATAGGCACGAGTATTGCATATACACTGAGTAACTTTTATTAGAAAGGGTTTACTTTGTCACCTTATCAGCATACCATAACTCAAGAAGTAAGATGTTCAGGAATAGGCCTGCATAACGGATTAGAGGTTAATCTAATCATTAAACCTGCTCCGGCTAATACCGGGATTATCTTCAGACGCACCGACCTGCCGGGCAAGCCATCAGTTCCCGCTCATTACAAGCATATAACAGACACAACCCTGGCCACTACATTGGGCGTGGGAGATGCCAGTGTGGCTACTGTGGAACACCTTATGGCGGCCTTTATGGGTATGGGAATAGATAATGCGCTCGTCGAGATAGACGGCCCGGAGGTTCCCAGTCTGGATGGAAGCGCCGCGCCATTTGTCCTTATGCTGAATAAGGCCAGGCCGGTCAAACAAAGAGAAAAAAGGGTATATATTAAGATAACCGAACCTATCCAGGTTCGTTGTGAAGATAAAACTCTATCTATATATCCGGACGACTCCCTGAAGATCACATACAGCATTGATTTTAATCATCCCCTTATACAACAGCAATCTTATAGCATGGCCTTCTCAGAAGAGACGTTCTGCCAGGAAATTGCAAATGCCCGGACCTTCGGTTTCCTGTACGAAGTCCAAAATCTTAAGGAAAACGGCTTTGCCTTAGGAGGCTCTCTCGACAATGCTATCGTCATGGACGACTCTTCTATTCTCAACGAAGGCGGCCTGAGATTTGAGAACGAGTTTGTCCGTCACAAGATCCTGGACTTACTTGGAGATATAGCGCTCCTCGGCAAGCCGATCCTGGGACACATTGTAGTCCATAAATCCGGACATGCGCTACACCACCGCCTGCTTCAGAAAATAGCCATGCAAACGGGACGCTGGGTCGAGTGTGCGGGGTTTCTTGGGCAACACAATCCGCAACCCGGTGTGGGGTATGTCAATGTAGTCGCCCCTGCGGCCCCATTCTAGTCTGTCCGACTAAGCAAGCACTCTCCGTAAATCATCGGTAAATAACCCTCGGGAATAGGTACGCGCTTACTCCAGGGCAGTTTTTGGTTGACAATCGCCTGCTTACCCTTTAATTAGTGTTCATCCGGAAACGCGAGATTTCCGGATGGAGCGGTCAGCAGTCAGCTATCAGCTTTCAGCTTAAGACGTTGTTTGTCTTATTTTTTGCTGACGGCTGAACGCTGATCGCTGAAAGCTTTCATTCGGAAACGATAGTTTCCGGATGAAAACTAATCAGTCACCGATGTGGAAAACAGAAAGGTTCAGACGTGGTTAAGCTCAATTTTGCCAAGGGCAACGGGTTATTGCCCGCTATTGCCCAGGATTACAAGACGGGCGAAGTTCTGATGCTCGCCTATATGAATGAAGATGCCTGGCAAAAGACCCTGGAGACCGGAAAGGTCCATTACTTCAGCCGCACCCGTCAGGAGCTGTGGCTTAAGGGCAAAAGCTCCGGTCATGTCCAGGCAGTAAAAGAAATCTATGTTGACTGTGACGAGGATACCATACTGGTCAAGGTGGATCAGCTTGGCGGCGCGGCCTGCCACACCGGGTACAGGAGCTGTTTCTATCGGAAGGTAGAAGACAACGAATTGAAGATAGCAGGAGAAAAGGTATTTGATCCCAAGGAGGTTTATAAGTCTTGAAAAAACTAAGGCTGGGCATACCCAAGGGCAGCCTGGAAAAGGCCACCCTTGAATTATTCGCCAGGTCCGGGTGGAAGATCTCGCTTAATTCCCGCAGCTATTTCCCGGAGATAGATGATGAACACATTGAATGTCACATCTGCCGGGCGCAGGAGATGTCCCGTTACGTGGAAAACGGCACCCTGGACGCCGGCCTTACCGGCAAGGACTGGATACTGGAAAATGGTTCGCAGATTACGGTGGTAGATGATCTGGTCTATTCCAAGGTAAGCAACCGCCCTACCCGCTGGGTCCTGGCAGTGCCGGTAAACTCGCCCATTAAGAAACTGGAGGACCTCGCCGGCAAGAAAATAGCTACAGAATTGGTCAACTTTACGAAACGCTATTTTGCGGAAAGGGATATCCCCGTCCAGGTTGAATTCTCCTGGGGAGCTACCGAGGCCAAGGTGGTGTCGGGATTAGCTGACGCTATCGTAGAGGTTACCGAGACCGGCAGCACCATAAAGGCGCATGGCCTCCACATCATCCACGAATTCATGCAGTCCAATACCCAACTTATCGCCAATAACGAATCCTGGCAGGACGAATGGAAAAGGGAAAAGATACAGCAGATCGCCTTGCTGTTAAAAGGCGCCCTGCTGGCCTACAAAATGGTCGGCATTAAGATGAATGTCCCTGAAGAAAAATTAGAAGTGGTCATTGGCTTACTCCCCAGTCTCAACGCGCCGACGATAGCCCATCTTTACCAATCTCAGTGGTATTCGGTGGAGACCGTCGTTGAAGAGAAAACGGTCAGAGACCTTATCCCCAAACTCCTCAGGGCCGGAGCGGAAGGGATTATAGAATACTCCCTGAATAAGGTGATATAATGGCTATGCCCCGGCAAAGAATAGGGCTGCGGTTTTCTTTACTCATCCTGCTTACCCTGACGTTCGTATCCTGCGCTGAAGACATGGCTATACGCCAGAAAAAGACCATGATACACCTGAGGCTGAGCGATACCTACCTGAGCGAGGGAAATCTTCCGGCCGCCCTGGGAGAGGCATTAACCGCTTACAATCTGGACCAGGAAAACCCGGCCGTACATAATATACTTGGGCGCGTCCACACTACACGCGCCGATTATGACAAGGCTATTGAGCACTTTAATCAGGCCATAAAGCTAAAACCAGACTTCTCAGAGGCTTACAATAACCTGGGGACCGTTTATCTGACGCTGGAAGACTGGGATAAGGCTATTCAGCAGTTCAACCTGGCCTTATCCAACCCTCTCTATCTTACCCCTCAATTCGCATATAACAACATGGGCTGGGCGTACTATCGTAAAAAGGAATACGACAAGGCCATCCATAATTACAACCTGGCGCTTCGGTTTTCCCCGCGCTACGAGAGCGCCTTTAATAACCTTGGCATAGTCTATATGGAGCAAGATGATCTGGAAAAGGCCATAGACGCCTTTCAACAGGCCGTAAATTATTTCCCTTCGTATGCCGAGGCCCATTATCACCTGGGCGAGGCCTATCTACGTCAACATAAGGAAATACAGGCCCTGGCCGCCTTTGAAGAGGTGGTCCGGTTATCCCCGGACAGCGCATGGGGCAGGCAGGCGCGCAAGACCATGGCAGAGTTAAAATAGGCCCTCATCCCAATAAATAGCCAAGGCTTAGTCACCCGGTATCATTATGCATGTCCATTCTGTTGATTTTCTGAAAAGTGTCTATAAGTTACCCCAGCTACCGGACGCGGACCGCCCTGAGGTGGCCTTCGCGGGACGGTCTAACGTCGGCAAATCCTCATTTATAAACACCCTGGTAGGCCGGAAAAAACTGGCCCAGACCAGCAAGGACCCCGGCCGCACACAATCCATCAACTTTTATCTTCTGAACAACGCCTTTTATTTTGTTGACTTACCCGGTTATGGCTACGCCCAGGTACCTATCTCTGTAAGGAAAAATTGGAGGGGCTTAATCGAGGGGTATCTTACGGAAAGGGCAACTCTGAAGGCAGTGGTAGTCATCTTCGATATCCGGAGGCTGCCCAATGAGGAAGACCTCTCTCTGCTTTCCTGGTTTGAATCGCACCGCATCCCCTATCTCATCGTCCTATCCAAGGCCGACAAGCTCTCCGGCAATAAAAAGCGGGAACAAATCTCCCGCATCGGGCAATTATTATCTGTAAAAGCTGAAGATATGATCCCCTTCTCCTCATTAACCGGGGCAGGAAAAGAGGCTACCTGGGAGAGATTGGATGAGCTTCTATCTCCGGTGCCGCTAAGCGTCTGAACGCTGAACGCATAGAATTCAAGACCAAACCAGACCTGGCCTCCTACCAATAAAGATGCCAATCCTGATGTTTTCTTTGGCCAAGCTGTCTTGAAATCCTCCCTACCCATACTATTTCATCTTGGAATATCGATCAATTCCTGATATAAAATCAAACAATAGGATTGAGGGAACAATGAAAGCGCAAGTAAGGAACGTGACCGTATGAGCCAGGTCGTCATCGAGAACCCGATCATCAACTCGCCCTTCAACGAGCCCACCCGCTACTTCAGGTTTACTGACGAGGGAATCACAAACGAGGTCGTGGATGGCCGCCGGATCAGCTCCTACTTCGTGCCGATCGCCCGTCCCAAGAAGAAGGGCAGGCAGAAGTCGCTCTTTGAGACCGAGTGGACGCAAGACCGCATCGAAGAGAACAAGCTCGTCAACGACATCCGTCGCCGCGTCGCCATGTGGCGCAAGGGTGGCTACCTCGGCGTGACGTCCACCACCGCGCGATTGATTGCCTACTGGACCGATCCCAACCGCGAGAAGAAACTCTTCTTCTGCCAGAACGAAGCCCTCGAAACCGCCATCTACATCACCGAGGTGGCAAAGAAATACGGCGATACTTGGATAGAGAACGCGATTCGCGAGGCGAACGACACATTGAACCCCGGCCTGCCGCGCACGGCCTTCAAGATGGCCACCGGATCCGGCAAGACCGTGGTCATGGCCATGCTCATTGCCTGGCACACGCTCAACAAGCGCGCCAATCCGCAGGATGCCCGCTTCTCCGATGCCTTCCTGATCGTCACGCCCGGCATCACCATCCGCGACCGGCTGCGCGTGCTACTGCCGAATGACCCCGATAACTACTACCGCCAGCGCGACGTCGTTCCGGCCCAGCTAAAGGACCAACTCGGGCAGGCCAAAATCCTCATCACCAACTTCCACGCCTTTGGGCTACGCGAGAAGGTCGCCGCCGGCAAGATCACGAAGTCGATTCTCGCCGATGGGCAGCCTAGCCCGTTCACCGAAACCCCCGACCAGATGGTCCGGCGCGTCTGCCGCGAACTGGGCAACAAGAAGAACATCATCGTCCTGAATGACGAGGCGCATCACTGCTACCGCCGCAAACCGGACGTCGAGGATGAAAAGCTCACTGGCGATGATCGCCTCGAAGCCAAGCAACGCGACGAAGAGGCCCGCGTCTGGATTTCCGGCATTGAGGCCGTGAAGGCCAAGATCGGTGTGAAGGCCATCTACGATCTTTCGGCCACGCCTTTCTTCCTGCGCGGTTCGGGCTACCCCGAAGGCACGCTCTTTCCGTGGGTGGTTTCCGACTTCTCACTAATCGACTCTATCGAGGCCGGTATCGTCAAGGTGCCTCGCGTGCCCGTCGCCGATGACTCGATGACCGGCGATCAGCCCACCTACCGCGATCTGTGGCTGCGCATCCGCGAACACCTGCCCAGAAAAGGACGCAAAATCGATGCGGTGGGCGGCGAACCGAAGCTCCCCGTCGAACTGCAAGGCGCGCTGCACAGCCTCTATGGCAACTACGAAAAATATTACCGCCTCTGGGAGCAGAACGCCGAGGCGCGTGCCCGCGGCATTACTCCGCCCGTCTTCATCGTCGTCTGCAACAACTGCAACGTCTCCAAATTAGTCTTCGATTTTATTGTCGGATGGGAAAAACAGATTGGCGAGCAGGCCATCGTTCAGGCCGGGCAACTGTCCATCTTCCGCAACGACGATGGCAACGGCGCCTGGCTGGACAGCCCGAACACCATTCTGGTAGACAGCCGGCAACTCGAATCCGGCGAGGCAATGAGTGCCGACTTCAAGAAGATCGCCGCCCGCGAGATCGACGAGTTCAAAGCCGAGTACCGCGCCCGCTTCCCCGGCCGCGATGCCGAGAACCTCACCGACGAAGACCTGCTCCGCGAAGTGATGAACACCGTCGGCAAGGCCGGCAAACTCGGCGAACACGTCAAGTGCGTGGTCAGCGTCTCGATGCTGACCGAGGGGTGGGACGCCAACACCGTCACCCACATCCTGGGCGTGCGCGCCTTCGGCACGCAACTGTTGTGCGAGCAGGTGGTCGGCCGCGCCCTGCGCCGCATGAGTTACGCCGCCAACAAGAGCGGCCATTTTGACCCCGAATACGCCGAGGTCTACGGCGTGCCGTTTTCCTTCATTCCGTGCAGCGGCGCAACCAAGGAACCCAAGCCCGGCCCGTTGCCCACGCGCGTCCGCGCCATCGAAAGCCGCATAGCCTGCGAGATCAACTTTCCCCGCCTGCTCGGCTACCGCTACGACGTGGCTGGCGAAAGGCTCACGGCGACCTTCACCGCCGAATCGCACCTGGCACTATCCACCGCGGATATCCCGACCAAGGTGCAGCTCGACCCCATCGTCGGCGAATCCAGCACCCATACCCTCGATGACCTCAAGCGCCACCGCCCCAACGAAGTCGCCTTCCTGCTGGCCAAACTGACGCTGGAGAAATACTTCCGCGACGACGAAGGCAACGACAAGCCCTGGCTCTTCCCGCAACTACTCGGCATCGCCAAACGCTGGCTTGCCGAATGCGTTACGCTCAAAGACAACACCTTCCCGCAACTGCTGCTTTTGATCCAGTTCGCGCACGACGCCGCCGACCGCATCTACAAGGCCATTGTCGCCTCGACCGACGGCACGGCCGCGCTCAAGCCCATCCTGCGCCCGTATGACACCCTCGGCTCCACCCGTTACGTGGATTTCGACACCACCCGGCCCGTCTTCGCCACCCGCGACGACAAATGCCACATCTCCCACGTCGTGGCCGATACCGACTCGTGGGAGCAGAAGATGGCCGAAGCCCTCGAAAACATGCCCGAGGTCATCCGCTACGTCAAGAACCACAACCTCAGCTTCACCATCCCCTACACGCTGAACGGCGAAGAAAAGAACTACATCCCCGACTTCATCGCCTGCATCAATGACGGCCACGGAACGGATGACCTCTTGAACCTGATCGTCGAAGTTACCGGCGAGAAGAAAAAAGACAAGGCCGCCAAGGTCGCCACGGCACGCACGCTGTGGGTGCCGGCCATCAATAACCACGGTGGTTTCGGGCGCTGGGCGTTTGTGGAAATTGCTGACCCGTGGGATGCGCAGAACGTGATTCGGGCCTCGTGCCGCATTCGAGAGTTGGTAGCATGAAATCCTTCAAGCGCGATGAAATCGGCTACTGGTCGGAAGTGAAACTCGACATTGTTCGCAAGTATGCAAGTGCTTACTCGACGATTATGAATAAACAGCGTTCAATCATCAGGAACCACATCTATATAGACGCTTTTGCTGGGGCTGGGCGACACGTATCGAAGCGAACCGGCGAGTTTGTCGCAGGCAGCCCTCTCAATGCGCTCGCTGTTACGCCTCCTTTTAACGAGTTTCACCTGATCGACCTGCACGGCGGCAAGGCCGAGGAACTTCGCAGGTCGGTTGGCGACCGAGAGGACGTATTCGTTTACGAAGAAGACGCCAATAAATGTCTTCTTGAACAGGTCTTCCCCCGTTGCCGGTATGAGGACTACAGCAGAGCGTTATGCCTCCTTGACCCATACAAGCTAAATGTTGATTGGCAAATTCTCCAGACGGCCGGCCAGATGAGATCGATTGAGATCTTTTACAACTTCATGATTATGGATGCGAACATGAACGTCTTCTGGCGTAACTCAGAAAAAGTAGCCGCCAGTCAGATCGAGCGCATGGATAAAGTCTGGGGAGATCGGTCTTGGCGAGAAGCGGCATACCGCATGACACCGACACTGTTTGGCGACATAGAGGAGAAGGCGGATAATGAGGCGGTTGCGGAGGCTTTTCGGAAGCGCCTTCAGGAAGTCGCTGGATTCAAGTACGTTCCGAACCCGATGCCGATGCGAAACGAGAAAGGCGCGGTTGTGTACTACCTTTTCTTCGCTTCCCAAAATCAGACTGGAGCACGTATAGTTAAAAATATCTTCGACAAATACCGCGCCAGAGGGATGAGGTAATGGCAGTTAAGTCATCCATCGAGTGGACCGAATCAACCTGGAATCCGCTGACGGGCTGCACCAAGATCAGCCCGGGGTGCAAGCACTGCTATGCCGAACGCATGGCGCGGCGCTTGCAGGCAATGGGTCAGCCCAATTACGTCAACGGTTTCGAGCTGACCCTGCACGAAGATGCGCTGGAAATGCCGCTGCATTGGAAAAGGCCGCAGCGCATTTTCGTCAATTCCATGAGTGACCTTTTTCATGAGGATGTTCCCGATGTGTTTATTTTCAGGGCGTTTGACGTGATGCGCCGAGCTTTCTGGCATCAATTCCAAGTCCTCACCAAACGATCGGATCGATTATTGGACATCAGTCCGCATTTGCCCTGGGCGGACAACATCTGGATGGGCGTCAGCGTTGAGAACCAAAAGTACACATATCGCATTGAGCACCTGCGCCAGGCAGGGGCCAAAATCAAGTTTCTATCTCTCGAACCGTTGCTTGGCCCACTGCGCCATCTGCGTCTCGAAGGCATTGACTGGGTTATCGTTGGCGGCGAATCCGGTCCGAAAGCGCGACCGATGCAGCCGGCATGGGTGATCGAGATCCGTGACCAGTGCCTTGAAGCAGGCGTTACCTTTTTCTTCAAGCAATGGGGCGGCGTCCGCAAGAAAAATACGGGGCGGGAGCTAGAAGGACGGACATGGGATGAGATGCCACAACAGGGACAGCTAACGCCTGCAGCGCACGCTTATTGACAGGACGACGAATATGGCAAGAACAAAAAAACACTCCCCGACGAAAGTCGAATCCATCCGCCACAAGGACAAACGCAAGAACATCCCTACCGAGGAACTGCGCGACTTCGTGGCCGACGAAGAACGCTCCCCCAAGACCATGCTCTACCCGCGCGATCCGTCGCTCGATCCGCAACTGGTCTGGAAGGGCAAGGACGAGCAGGACCGCGAAAACCTCGCCGTCCCCGTCGTGCCGATCTACATCCAGGAAAAGATTCACCCCCAGGCCATCATCGACGCGCTGCCGCGCATCGAACGGTCCGGCGACAAGCAGATAAACCTCTTCGCCGACTTCAACGGCGGGCCGGCCGACTTCGACAAGAAAGTCGACTTCTACCACCACGAGCAGAACTGGTCCAACCGTCTCATTCTCGGCGATTCGCTGTTGGTGATGACCTCACTGGCCGAGAAGGAAGGGCTCAAGGGCAAGGTGCAGACCATCTACCTCGACCCGCCCTACGGCATCAAGTTCGGCTCCAACTGGCAGGTGAGCACCCGCAAGCGCGATGTGAAGGACGGCAAGGCCGAGGACGCCACCCGCCAGCCCGAACAGGTACGCGCCTTCCGCGACACCTGGAAACTCGGCATCCACTCCTATCTGGCCTACCTGCGCGACCGGCTGGTCGTGGCCCGCGACCTGCTCACCGAAACGGGCAGCGTCTTTGTGCAGATTGGCGATGAGAACGTCCACTTGGTGCGCTGTGTGATGGATGAGGTGTTTGGGAGTGAGAACTTCGTCGTGAGCTTCATCGTAAAAAAGAAGGGCGGCACGACGCCCACCGATCCCGTGAATGATTACCTGCTCTGGGCGTGCAAAAGTCGTGAATCGGTGAAGGTCCGCCTTACCTACGAACGTAGAAAGACGCCGGGAGATGGATCGAAGTTCACAACGTTGCTACTCCCAGATGGAACCCGGCGCTCGACATCGGAACTGTCAGAAGAAGACATCGAAACTCTATGTAAAGCTGGTGCGCGGTTTGCACGCGTAGATTGGCCGCTCGTTAGCCAAGATCCATCTGAACGAAGTCGTGATTTTGATTGGGGAGGCGAGTCATATCCGTGCGCGGCAGGCCGACATTGGACTTACGACCCAGACGAACAAATGCTGAGACTCGCGATGGCGAACCGACTGAACCTTGAAACGAAACGTGTTTCTGGAATCGTTTTTTGGGATGATTGGCCCTACGAAGTCCGGTCAAACTTGTGGGACGACACAGGGGCACAGCAAGGACTAGTGTATGTCGTTCAAACGCCAACGAAAGTCATCGAGCGGTGCCTCCTGATGACCACCGACCCCGGCGACTTGGTGCTCGATCCGACCTGCGGCAGTGGCACCACCGCCTACGTCGCCGAGCAGTGGGGACGCCGCTGGATCACCTGCGACACAAGCCGCGTCGCCCTGGCCCTGGCGCGCACCCGCCTCATGTCCGCCAAGTATCCCTACTACCTGCTGGCCGACTCGCCCGAGGGGATCAATAAGGAAACGGAACTGACCGGCAAGAGGCCCCCCGATTACAAGACGGAAGGCGACATCAAGAAGGGCTTCGTTTACAAGCGCGTGCCCCACGTCACGCTTAAGTCCATCGCCAACAACCCGGACATCAAGGAAGGAATGACGCGGCAGCAGATCGACGCCGCCATCGCCCGCTACGCCGACACGGAAACGCTCTACGACCAGCCCTACGAGGACAACAAGCGGGTACGGGTGTGCGGCCCGTTCTCGGTGGAGAGCCTGTCGCCGCATCGCGTGCTGTCCACCGCCGACGAGAATCAGGACGGCACGGTGACCGAGCAGGAAGCCCGCAAGCAGCAGGACTTCGCCACCATGATCCTGGACAACCTCAAGAAGGCGGGCGTGCAGAACACCCGCAAGGGAGAACGGCTGAGTTTCGACCGGCTCGACCCCTACGCTGGAGCCTGGCTGCACGCCGCGGGCGAATACACCGAGGCCGACGGCAAGACCCGGCGCGTGGCCGTCTCCATTGGCCCCGAGCACGGCACCGTCGGCCCGCAGCAGGTGAAGGAAGCCGCCAAGGCAGCGGTGCAGGGCGTGGGCTACGACATGCTCGTTGTCTGCGGTTTCGCCTTCGACCCGCACGTCGCCGAAGAGGTGAAGCGCTACGGCAAGCTGACCGTGCTGCCCACCAAGATGAACCCCGACCTGGCGATGGGCGACGAACTGCTCAAGAAGACCGGCGCGGGCAACCTGTTCATGGTCTTCGGCGAACCGGACGTGAAAATCACGAAGCAGAAGGACGGGCAGATCGTCGCTGAGATCAAGGGCGTGGATGTTTACGACCCGACTACCGGGCAGATTCGCAGCGGACGGGCGATCGACGAGAAGACGGGCAAGATTCTACACGACTCGCGCGATGACGTAGCCTGCTGGTTCATCGACACGGACTACAACGGCGAGAGCTTCTTCGTGCGTCACGCCTACTTCACCGGCGCCGAAGAACCCTATGACAAACTCAAGCGCGCGCTGCGAGCGGACATCGATGAAGCCGCTTGGACCAGTCTCTACAGCACAGTAAGCCGGCCGTTCGCGAAACCGCAGACAGGCAAGATCGCCGTGAAGGTCATTAACCACTATGGCGATGAGGTGCTGAAGGTGTTTGAGGTGGGTTAACAAACCTCAAATAATTCTCTATCGGGAAATTAACCTTTCGGAGGAAATGGATCGTTTCCGTAACTATTCCTTTCCCTGATTCTTCCGTTGCCACCATGAATGAGTAACTCACTTCGCTGGTTAATTGCTATTTCTCTCCCTACATCAATTGCTTCTCTCTGGGTGTTGGATACCTTGGTAAGTCGAGAATTTCCTTCGCCTTTAACTCCCCATTTATTTCCTACGGGCACGACATGCTGATTTTTTGGCATTTATATCACCTCCTTTTTCCCATAAAAGATTTTACACTTCCGGGGGCCATAATCCTTCCCTTTTTACCCTTTTTTCTATGACATCCGTGGAAACGCCAAAAGCTTTACATAATGTTGGAGAAACTCTTGATAAAACCGCATCAGAATCATTCTCTAGAAACCCGGCAAGATTATTTACTCTGATAATTCCAAAAACTTTTTCCACTTCTGCGACAAGTTCTGCATGGGGTACCAATAACCTACCTGCAAATTCATTCGCTTGCCATTCAAAGTTGCGATATTCATTTTCAGGTATATTAATGATAAAGTTTTTCCAATCTTTGGCTGAAACAAAGCCTGCTCTGGAATAGTAGTCTTTATGAAGGAAATAATGGCCAAGTTCATGGGCAAATGAAAAACGAATACGATTAGCAAACTTTTCGTTCATGTAGAAATCATGGTCAACGACAATGCCTGTCAAATCCATTTTTAAGTATGCGTCCATATCGACTATGGAAAAAAGATTATGTTTTGGTTCAATATCCAGCTTCAATCTTAGTTCAACAATTTTTTCTGTATCAACCGGCAATATTCCTTCCGGCCAATATTTGCTTCTAACCTCATCTGCAATTTTCCAGAGATCATTTTTATCAATCCATTTACACTTGAACTCGGAAGGTTCCAAATATTAACCCTCCTTCTTGACCATGTCGATCAACTTATCCAGTTCCTCAGATGAAGGTTTATCGCTTCTGAGTGTACGGAAGAACATAGATAGTGATTTTAATACTCTCTCATCTGAACGAATATCCTCTGGAATAATACCAGCATCAATATTGGCCATATCTTTCATTTCTTTCCATTGTTCTGAACCAACCTCTATTTCAAGAATCAGTCCTATTCGTTTTAATTTTTCTAAATCTTGGGGAGGGGGGAGTATGCCGCGTTCGACCTTGCTCCAGTTACTTGCATCAACTTCAATAAGTTTGCTAAATTCCCGAAGACTGATGCCTTTATTAATCCTGTATTCCTTAATAAACTCTCCAAACATATCTTTTCTCCTTTTTTTTGATATAAACTTCGTTAGGTTGGAGATTGTGTGGTTGTATTTATACCATGTGGTAAAATTAATACCACAGCATAAAAAAGTCAAGAAAATTATTAAGAAAAAGTAGGCAAATAGGGTCGGGACAGAATCGCAGTGCGCGCAACTTTAGGCAGAGAGTTTCCGATCCGCACCTTTTCGGTTGTGCGGCGGGTTCTGATACAGACAATATATGCATAAGATGCTTAGAGGTACAAAAAATCGGGCGCAGGAGCGTCAGCCCGCTGCGCCCTATCGGGTTATTTTTTATTCTTTCCCACACGGAAAATTAAATTGATTCCGAATTTTCTGCTCGATTTCACGCCTGCCTGCCTGTTGCAGGGGAGGCGTATAAAGTACGGCCACCATCAGGGTGCTGGAGCAGTTCCTCTTCCAGCAATTCTGCCTTTCATGGTTTTCGACCCTCGATTTTACCGTCGCGGATTCACCCACATCGACCGGATAGTATTTCCCGTTGCTTTGGCAGAGAATCATATACACGCCCGACGCATCCTTTAAGTTGTTCTCTGATGTATGTGGCCCTTCAAACGTATAATTGCTAATTTGTATGCTCATAATGTTATCCTTTCTTTTGTTTAATTAATATCGGTTAACATTTAATGCGATGATCGGTGGGCCACTTACCGGGTCACCGCTCCTAAATCCGTTTCCATTACACTGCCCTATCTTGCGCAGTATCTAGCTAACATATCAGAAAATAGACAACCCCCTTCCGTCGGCCAAATTTAAGGGTTGACGAGGAGGTCCAATGCTGATAATGTGTAATTGGGTTCACATACCAGCGGCCCGGCATCGGGTCCCTCGTCTGCGATGGCCCGGCGGACGGAGCCGTCGCACCCCTTTGAGCCGCTTGGTTCTGACCAACCTTGCGGCTCAATTTGTTTTTGTTGCAAGCATCACAAAAAACAAGCCTAAGACCATCAGTCTGATCGTCCCTTCTGTTTCAGGTCTATCACATGCAGTTTGCTCTGCTCATCATACGTTAGATCGTACCGTTGCGTTTCCTTAAAATCAATCTTATAATTCTTCAGAAAAGCACGCGCAGAGAATGATGCTCCAGCAGCCTTTCTAATAACCAATTTCATGGCCCCCTTGCTTTTTTCGTCGTTGGTAAATACAAAACCAACTCTTGTGGTATCTATATCATAAAACAGAACGACATATTTGTAGTTATTTATATTGTACTCCTCTACAGCACTCTGGTTGAAGGCGATTTGCCCACGTGACCAGATAGCCGCTTTGGGAGTATCTATCCTTTTTCTTATCTCAGTAAACCGTTCAAACGGCATATCATCACCTCCTTTTGACAAAGAATATACCAAGTTGCGAGTGTTTTGTCAAGAGTTTTTACACAGTACAGCATTATCAGTTGCATTTCAATAATCAGTTATTGAATCTATAAGTTCCCATAGACCGTTAACTTTAAATACCTGCGTTGCCAAATATATGCGGTGGGGGGCAATGTGGACGTCCTTCAATAATTGAAGCTCCCCGCAGCAAGCTGCGGGGAATCTCCGTATGTAAGGTAAAATCGCATCCTATGCGCTCGCTATGCATGTTCAATAACTCAACCGATCAATTGATAATCATTCTTTTTGGCCAGGTTCTGCTCTCTGGCAACGGTATAACTGTCGGTAGATTCGCCGGAGGAGAAATAGCGGAAAGACTCAGCTGCAAAGCTCTGGCTAAGTAGGAAATAGGGGTACGTCCCATCCAGGAAGAATAAGGCCGGGCCAGGGGCCGTGGATTTTATCGATATACGGCAGGGATTGCTCTTACCACAGCAGTTCCCTGAAATCGGTTATCGCCGGGAAATGCCTTGATACAGAGGGCTCTTTCCTTGAATTCGCCCCGGCCTTATAGACTACGTATCCTATCCCGAATTCTTTGGCCGTCTTAAGTATCCGTTCCGTGTCGTCAATAAACAGGGTGTCCTGCTTATCAAAGGCCAATTTTTCATACAACCGGTACCAGAATCTCAGATCTTCCTTGGGGTATCCTATCTCAAAAGAGGTGATGCAGGCATCAAAATATCCGCCCAACCTGGTCTTTTTCATCTTTAAATCCAGCACCTTGTAGTGGGCATCGGTAACCAGAAAGACCTTTTTCTCACAGCCTTTTAGCTTCCTGAGAAAGACCTCTACATGGGGATGGACCTCGATGAGATGCTTGATCTGTTCTTTCAGCGCCGGGATGTCCAGGTCGAGCTCTTCCGACCAGAAGTCCACGTCCGCCCAGTTGAGCGTACCCTTATGATGCCCGTATCTCTTCATCAGTTTATCCACGGCCCGGCCAAAGGTTATGCCATGTCTTTCCGCATATTTCTCGGGCACCAGATGCCCCCAGAAGTAGTCGTCAAAATATAAATCCAGCAACGTCCCATCCATGTCCAGGAGGACATACTTTATGCGCCTCCCTGCCAGCAGCCCCTTTTCCAAAACCAGCCCTTCTAAAGATTCCATACAGGCCTCCGCCGGATAAGTCGTGCCCTTCATACGTTATCCCTTTTCATCATATCGTATTGCCAAAACCTGACCACGCAGTTATTCCGCCCCACATTTCACTCCCGGATAAGTCAGTTGCCGCCATGGCGGACCACCGGAAGGGCCTGTCCTGTTTTAGCCCTTCTCTGTCTTTCTTTCCCGAACCATCGGCAAGACCCAGGGCAACAGGAAAAAGGCCGGGCAGGCGGCAAAAAAGGTCAGGAGAAAAAACGGGGCATAACCAAGGTGCGCGGCGCCAAAACCGCTCAATGCCCCGGCTATCACCCGGCTGAAGCTGAATATGGTGCTGAAAAAGGCGTAATGGGTGGCGCTGAATTTTTTGTCGCAAAGCCTCATTAAGAAGGCCAGAAAGGCCGCCGTGCCCAGCCCGCCGGTAAAACTCTCCACCAGTGACGCCCCATAGACGGCAAACTTGCTGCCGGTGGCCAGGGCCGCATAGGCATACCCCAGGTTGGAAACGGCCTGTAATGCCCCGAGCACCCAGATGGCCCGGCCGATCCCCCACAGGGTAGTCAGCCACCCACCCATAATCGCACCAACTATGCTGGCAATAGGCGCTAAGGTCCCGGAAATAAGTCCGATCTCTATCCGGGTGAACCCCCGGTCCACCCAGAAAGGGCTGATCATCGGCCCCATCATGGCGTCTCCGACCTTAAAGAGCAGGATAAAAAGCGCCAGCATGAAAAAATTTGGCCTTTTTAAGATACCCCGTAAGGGCGAGGTCCAGGAATCGATTATCCCTGCCTGCCCGTCCGGACGCGCCCTTTCACGTTCCTGATGACAACCGGGCCAGAAAAAGACTAAAGCCGCTACCGCCGCCATAATTATGAAAAGGCCGATAAACGCCCCATCCCAGCCGATAAAGGCGCTCAAGGCCACGACACCGCCGCCGGAGAGGATAAGCGCAACACGATAGGCGCCGCTCCGGATACCATTGGCGACCCCCAGTTCCCCTTCTTCCAGGATGTCAATGGTATAAGCATCTATGGCTATGTCTTGCGTGGACGCGGCCAGGGCCATAACCCCCATAACCGCCCACAGAAAGATGCCGGGTTGAGCGGGGTCAATCTGCCGGAGGGCCAGGACAGCGAGACCAATAGTCAGCTGGGCGGGCACCATCCAGTAGTGTCTCTTTCCGAAACGATCCACCAGGGGGGCCCACAGGAGCTTCAGACTCCAGGCCAGGCCTACCAGGCTGAGCAGTCCGATACTCTCCAGGCTCATTTGGTTGGAACGAAAATAGACCGAGAGGGCGTTATTGATAAGGCCGAAAGGGACGCCCTCGGCAAAATAAAGGAGGCTGATTACCGCCAGTTTACGGCCGGATATGCCTATGATGTCTTGCAGCCGCATCTCAAATCCGAAATTGATCGGGGAGTAGAAAGGCAAACCCCGTTGCCTTTCTACTCCTTTGCCGGAGAGGGCTTGTCTGAGGAAGGCTTATCAGATGTATTTTCCTTGGGACTTGCATTGCCGGCATTATGCCCGGCATAGTCAGTTGCATACCAACCGCTTCCCTTTAAATGGAAGGAGCTGCAGGAGATCACCTTCTTTAGCCGGCCGGAGCAATGGGGGCAGACAGCCAGGGAAGCATCGGAAAGTTTCTGCCAGGCCTCGGTGACCTTACCACAGGATTGGCATTGATACTCGTAAATAGGCACTCTGTTCACACCTCCTTAACATCGTGTGCTATACAATGATTTTGATAACATTTTAAAACCGGTTCCAGCCCGGATATACGTACCTTTCTCAAAATATCAAACGTAATCTGATGCACCCTCTTTTCTTCACCCGCCTTCTCTTCTCCCGAGGCATAAAAACTGTGCAGGAAACGCCTGAAACGGGCGATATGCACCAGTTCGTGGGTGACGACATAGAGGACTAAAGGGAAAAGGGCGACCGCTTTCTCCCTATCCAGGGCATTGAGTATCTCATGATCGTGCAGACAAATCTTGTAATACTCATACCACCCTATCCCGGAAGGAGACCTGGAGGGGTCCTGCCGGTACCGCATCACCTGGGCGAAGACACCGGAAACTATCTCTTCCTCTGCCAGGTCCTTGCGTGTCCTGACATCATAAGGGGCCGCCTTCCAGTCCGTGGTGGAGAACTTAAAAAAATCACTGGCTATATCTTCAGCCAGGCTGACGGCCTCATCCACGACATGTAAATGGCTCTGACTAAAATAGACCGGTTTCATGCAATTATATTAATTAGTGTTCATCCGGAAACTACTGTTTCCGGCCTCACGCTGTCAGCAATCAGCCATCAGCCGTCAGAAAAAACCTAAGATAAGACAAACAACACATTAAGCTGAATGCTGATAGCTGAGCGCTGACAGCTCATCCGGAATTTTTGGGCTTCCGGATAAAAATTAACTACTGATCGATCCCTTGTCAATCTTTCCGGCGTCACGCCCTCTGGGATAAGAACCCAGCCATTTGAAATAAGAACATTCCCGGGACATTTTTTCCATCGCCTTTTGTACCGGTTCGTCACTATAGTGGCCCCCCAGGTCAACAAAGAAGAGATACTGCCATGGTTCTCCCTTCTTGGGACGGGACTCTATCTTACTCATATTTATATTGCGTTCAGATAATACGCGTAAAATCTCCACGAGTGAGCCCGGCCGGTCCGACACGCCAAAGAGGACCGAGGTCTTATCCCGGCCTGACGGCGGCATACTCTGCCTGGAAAGGACCACAAAGCGCGTGGTATTGCCCACATAGTCTTCAATCCGCCGGGCCGCTGTCTGCAGTTTGTACAGCCTGGCCGCTATATCCGGGGCGATGGCCGCCGCGTCACGATCTTCAGCCGCCTGTTGGGCCGCCGCCGCCGTGCTGGAAACCTCCTTAAGAGGGATCGACGGCATATTATCGCGCAACCACTGCCGGCATTGAGCCAAAGGCTGGGGATGCGAATATATAACTTTTATATCGGCAATCTGTCCGGACTGGTTGACCAGATCAAGCTGAACCTCCTGATAGACCTCGCCGCAGATCCTCAGGTCATACTTATACAGGGCATCCAATGTCAGGTTAACCGTGCCCTCGGTCGAATTTTCAATAGGCACGATACCATACTGGCACCTGTCTCTGGCCACTTCTGTAAAAACTTCTTCAATGGACATGGCGGGGTGGAAACGATGCTCTTTGCCGAAATACTTCAAGGCCGCCAGATAACTGAAAGTGCCCCGTGGCCCCAGATAAGCTACCGTTTCCTTTTGCTGAACGGAACGGCAGGCAAAAAAGATCTCTTGAAAGATGGAAACCAGGCTCTTCTCCGGAAACGTGCCGTTATTTAGCCCGGTAACCCGCTCTAAAATATCCTGCTCGCGCTTCGAGTCGTAGAAGTTGAGAGACTCTTTTAATTTTAAACGACCTATTTGAAAGGCGAGCCTGGCCCTTTTACCAAGCAGATCGACAATCCTGGAGTCAAGCTTGTCGATTTCTGCCCTGATATCCTCTATGGTCTTTTGCTTCTTGATAGGTCTTTCCCTGGCGGAGAATGAAAAATGGTGCCGAAGCGGGGACTCGAACCCCGACGGGCGTACACCCACTAGACCCTGAACCTAGCGCGTCTACCAGTTCCGCCACTTCGGCACCGGATTAATGATTGCCTTTTACACGTGCTTTATTTATATTTAAAAGCTCCTGTTGTCAAGTCTTATCGAGGCGAAGGCGAAAGCAAATATGGAAGCAATCAGGGGTATAGATAACATAACCCGCCGCTTTGTCAATCCGGCGGTCACCATCGGCAATTTCGACGGGGTTCATCTGGGGCATCAACTCCTCTTTAAGAAGGTAAAAGAGCAGGCCGAGGCCACGGGCGGGGAAAGCGTGGTAATCACCTTTGACCCGCATCCGTTTGCCGTCCTCCGGCCACAGATCGGCCTAAAGTTGATCTCTAAGTGCAGCAAAAAGCTGGAACTGATAGAAAAGGCCGGGGTGGACGTGCTTATATGCATCAAATTTACACGCGATTTTGCCGACACCACGGCAGAGGAGTTTGTAGATGATATTCTGTGGAAAAAGATAGGCGTAAAGAATCTCATGGTTGGATATGACTACTCCTTTGGCCGGAATCGCCAGGGTAATATCGAGTTCCTCAGGGAAAAAGGCAGGCAACTGGGTTTCTCGGTAAACGTGGTCGAGCCCCTCTACGTCGATGATGTCATCGTAAGCAGTACCAAGGTGCGTGAGTTGATTGTTGCCGGCGATATGGTGCAGGTACGGAGACTTCTCGGCCGGCCGTATCAGATGACCGGCAAGGTCCTGGTGGGCAAACGCAGGGGCGGGCCGGTCCTTGGTTTTCCCACTGCCAATATCGAACTGGCGGAAGACGAACTATGCCCCAGGCTGGGTGTCTATGCCACCCAGGTCATCTATAAGGGCAAGGCCCATGACGGCGTGATGAACATCGGTTATAACCCTACCTTTGGCGATGAGCATATCTCGGCTGAGGTGCACGTCTTTGACTTTTCGGAAGATATCTACGGACAGGAAATAGAAGTGAACCTGATGGAACGCCTGCGGGATGAGAAAAAATTCGCCAACCCTGAGGAGCTTATCGCCCAGATCAAAAAAGACATAGAAAAGGCCAACGAAATCTTAAAACAAGAAAAGCGTAACACATTAGGTGGTTAAAACCGTCCTACACTCAGAAAAGGCTATTAATCTGGAACTCACGAACTCATGAAAGAACAGAGCAACCAAAAGCCGAACTGCTGAAAATCAATTTCTCAAAAATACTTTCCTGATTTCCTGATTTGACATGTTTCTTTGCACTTTTTATCGTGTATTTTCGAAACGCTGAATTGTTACGGAAAATCTATTAATACTCACAAACTACCGGGCACTTGATGAGATCGGAGGCCAGGAGAACCCGTTTGGCCTGCTCCACTTTCTTTTCCGGGAGCGGCTTAAAATCTACCCTTTCCAGCCATTCCAGGGCCTGAGCCTTGGAAGGAATGGCCTCCAGCCCCTTGCCGACCACCTTTCCCGTAACCGTATCCAGCAGTTCACCTTCCTCGCCATTGGTCGCCACAGAAAACGGTATCTGATAGCTGTCCAGGAGCCTGGCCATAGATAATACCTCCATCTCCCGTGAGACTACAGAGCCGGGGGAACATTTGATGGCTATAAGCCTCTTATCCCGGAGACGAATCACAATGTCCAGGACCGGCGCCACCCTTTTCTCTCCGATAACCACCTCCACGATCTGCCCCAATTCCAGGTCGTCCCGGGCGTAACCCTTCTCATCGCGCAGGAACCTCTCTACCTTCTCACGGATGTTATCTCTGGCTTCCTCAGGAATCATATCTCGTTATCCCGCAAGACTTGAGACCTGACAAGGCTTACCGCTACAATTATCCATGCCCTTCCCTTAAAAATCCACAGAAAACAGATTCCTCCCTCCCCTGAACGGCATCAGGACGTCCTTCTTTCTACCTTTTTATAAACTTCTTTCCGGTGGATGATTCCGAATACCCAGACTTCGTTATTCACTATTTTAAAGACTACCCTGTAATCTCCTATCCTGAGTTTCCAGTAGCCTTTAAGAGTTTTCCTTAAAGGCTCCCCGTATTCATGGGGAGCAGTCATAAGGCGGGCTTCTATGGCGTTTTTAATGCGTTTTCTTAACCTTTCCTTCAGAGCGGGGATATCGATCTCTTTGACGTCAGGATGGTATCGGAGTTCAAAGAGCAACCTACCAGACCTCCTCGTGCTTCAGAGATTTCTCTTTTACAAAGGTCTCTTCCCTGGCTTGTACAAAATGCGCTAAAGCGATATCCTCCTCGATCTCCAGGGCCTCCTTTATCAAATCACGCACTTTCATGGATAATGAAACGCCGTCTCTCTTCGCCAGGCGTTCAATGTTATGATAAAGGGGCTTTTCGAGAGCGACGTTGATCCTTGGATTTTTTGTGGGCATAATTTTCGCCTCCGGTAAATAATGGTGTTTCACTTATAATACACCGATTAAATATGTTTTTCAAAGAAAAAACGGGAACCTCTCGCGGGATTAAGGCTGCCCCTCCAGGTCCGTCTTGGTCATTGTGAAACAGATTCCCCAAAGTGGTTCATTTTGGGCTTTCCGGGGGGGACAACTGAAGGGGTAATTTCCTGCCTTTCTCCTGCTGATGTGAAACAAGATATGACATCTTGTTTCATTACGGCAAATTCATTATGGATTTATTGAAATGCAGGGTTTGGGAGAAGAATCGGATGATGACGCAAGGTAAGTTATTGCTCAGGATAATAAGATGGCTACCAGCCTTTTATCTTTTATAGATATCCCTTCTGTGGCCCACCCTCAGGATTACAATCTTGTCATCATCAAGGTCAAAGATGACCCTATAATGTCCGATCCTGAATCTATACGTACCAAGTCTGGATTCTGTAAGGTTTGTCGCATATTTTAAAGGATCTTCTGCATATCGAAGAAGGGTCTTACCGATACGCTGCCTAATTTGGGTCTCGAGCCTCTCGACATCTTTGACCGCCCTGCTGGTATAAAGGAGCCTGTATTTCACCCGCCAAAGACCTCAGCATGAGTCTTCACCCGTCCAGCCTTGTAATCGGCTCTGGCCTCTTTGATACTTTCCAGATATTCAGGAGATGTAGCAGCCAGAAGATCTTCAAGAAAGGCATCCCTCTCCCCTTTTTTCATCCTCCTTACGGCCTGAATAACCTCTTCTGGCTTGACCTCCATCTTTATACCCGTCCGCATATTGTCACCTCTATCTCCTGACTTCTGATATGGATGATTACTTCTTTTTGACGTTTATCCCCTTAATAAGTATCCTTACGACTTCACACTCATATTAATCTTACGGCTTCTGAAACCAGAATTCAATGATAATCATGAGCGCTGGGCTGGTTTCCACAGTAGGCTCATAGGCACATTTTGACCTTGAAATCGATGTTCGTTGAAATCAGGCCGGCTCATCCATAGCGGCCGGGACGTGATATATTGACATCTGCCTCATCACTTCAGCCCGGACAGGCTATACTTGTTCAAACTATCCCGGTAATAACCCCGGAATCGTTCGGGCCCTGGAAAGCAGTGCGCCGGATTTCCCTCACACCGGCCCCGGCCAGCATATCCATGATCTGTTTTTCCGAATAAGACTGCCCCCGGGCCGTGCCCAGAAGCATGTTTAGAGAAAAAAGCGCCGGGAAAAGCGGCCCGTCCATAGTATTGTTTAAAATGAAATCGTGAATGATAATCATGCCGCCCGGCTCCAGGACGGAAACAGCCTTCCGGATAGTCCGCCCCGCGTCTTCCGGCCCTTCCCCGTGGAGAATATGAGAAAGCCAGGCCACATCATAGACCCCTTCGACACCTTCTTCCAGATAGTCGCCGTTCATAAAGTCTATACGGTCGCTCAGGCCGAATCTTTCAATAGTCTTTTCTGCAAACGGTCTGGTAGTAGGGAGGTCATAAACCGTGGCCTTGAGCCGGGGATTGTTGAGGCAAAAATGGATGGCATAGGTCCCGGGCCCGCCGCCCAGATCAAGGAGGTGCCTGCGGCCGGAGATATCTATCTCAGTGACCAGCCTGGGGGCCAGATTCATGGCTAAGTTGAACATACCCATAAGGAAGCTCTCCCGCCATTCCTCATTACTGTAGGACGCCCTTTTTCGCACCGGCTTACCGGTCTTAACGGCCTGGTCCAACTGAAACCAGGAATCCACCAGATGGTGATGGTGCATAATCATGTGGCCGATATACTCAGGAGAAGTCTTGGAAAGAAAAGACAGGCCGGCGGGCGTGTTAGAATACTTATCATCTGCTCTTATCAGCAGATTCATGGCAACAAGGGCATTGAGGAGCATGGTTACTCCTCTTTCATCCCCGTTCAGCTTCCGGGCGACTTCTCCGCCGCCAAGCCGTTCAGCGCCTATCACGGTAAACACGCCGAGCTTGACCGCGGCATGAAGGGTACAGGTCTTCCAGTAACTTCCGGATACTTCCAGCAGCTTGCCCGGATTCCATTCCGGCCTGTCCATATCAGGCCCCCCTTCTGTCTTTTGGTCTCTATCAACCAGCCAATTAAAAAGGGGCTTGCAAAATTATGCAAGCCCCTTTTTCTCTCATTGGTGCGCCCAGCAGGAATCGAACCTGCGACCTACGGATTCGTAGTCCGTCGCTCTATCCGCTGAGCCATGGGCGCAAGTTATCGGGTGGGATGTATTCTTAACCTCTTTGCCCTGTTTTGTCAAAGACAAATTACCCCCGTTCCGGCAAACAGGTAGATGTGGATTCAGTTAGAGCCGCCTGTTTTTTTCTTATCGCATTGATCCTCAATACGGCATGATTGGCTCATTCAGGTCTTGATGCCAAACCTGGGTAGAATCCACTTATTCAAGGCAAACCAGACAAAGATTATCAACAGAACCGTCAAAAAGAATCTCATAATGTACCCCGCAACTTTAATAAAATCTCCCCTGACCGCTCTTTGCCAAAGAGGGAAAACAATGTTCCCTCCTTCTCACAAAAGAGGCTGGGGGTATTTAGTTTCCATCCGAAAACTCCGGTTTTCTGGATTGGAGCGGTCAGTAGTCAGCTATCAACTTAAGATGTTGTTTGTCTTATTTTTTTGCTGACGGCTGAAAGCTGATCGCTGAGAGCTTTCATTCGGAAACGGTGGTTTCCAGATGAAAACAATTTAGCATCTATTTTATTATAAAGCTACACCGATGGACAAATTCATAGCCCATTTTATGGCATGTCATGAAAATCTTCCTCTCTGTCGATAAGTATAAAAGCGATCGGCCAAATGGAGATAAACAAAATGGACTGGGGATTTTTACAACCATTAAAAGAACTCTGGCCTCAGCAATTGCCCGATTTTCTGGACAAAATTGACTGGCAGGCGCTATTCCATAATCCTTATCTTATCGGCCTGGCGGTCATCGTCTTGGCATATGCACTGTACAAACGAATGTATAAATTTCTGGCCTTGGTCTTTTGCAGCGGAGTCTTCTATTATGCCTCACGTTATGTCGCAACCGGCGGCGAAGACGCTGTCCCTCTAAAAAATATTATTTCCTTTATCGGCCTGTCTATTGTTATAATAGCCGTCGCCGTCTATTTTTTCTTTATCCGCCCCGAATAAATGAATAAAAAACTTGATGATATCTTCCGAAGGATGTTTGCGGCCTTCGGCCCGCAGCACTGGTGGCCGGGCGAAGGCCCTTTTGAAGTGATGGTCGGCGCCGTTCTGACGCAAAACACCAATTGGGGAAATGTCGAGCGGGCCATAGGCCGTCTAAAGCAGGAAGGGATTCTCTCACCCCGGGCTATCTACGAAATCCCTCTATCGCTGTTATCTTCGTATATCCAGTCTGCCGGCTATTACAACATCAAGGCCGGACGCCTGAAAAACCTCATCTCTTTTTTTGTGGAGGAATACGAGGCAGACACAGAAAAGATGTTTGCAGAAGATACGGAGAGCTTAAGACAAAAACTGCTGGCCATAAAAGGCATCGGCCCGGAAACGGCTGACAGCATACTCCTTTACGCCGGACACAAGCCCACGTTCGTGGTAGATGCCTACACCCAAAGGGTGATGTCCCGCCATCTGTTAATAGCGGAAGATGCTGATTATGAGGAGATTCGGGCCTTTTTTATGGATCGCCTCCCCCCCGACGCCGCCCTTTTCAACGAATTTCACGCCCTCTTTGTAAAAATGGGCAAGACTTACTGCAAAAAGAATATCCCTCTCTGTCAGGACTGCCCCTTAAATGGGTTATGAAGCAGAATCGTTTCATCCCGTCCGGGCCCCAAGGAGACGATCATAATCCTGGTCCCCGTCAGTTCTTCTATACGGCTCAGGTAACCTTTAGTGGCTTTAGGCAGATCTTCGAGACGGCGGATTCCTGTCAGTTCTTCCGGCCAACCCTTAAGCTCTTCATACACAGGCTGGACGTTTTCCATAAGGTCGATGCGTGACGGACGGTACCTTATGGGTTGCCCCTCGCTCAGGTAATGCGTGGCTATCTTTAACGCGGGGATACCGGTCAGGACATCGAGTTTGGTAATAGCCAGGCCGCTCAGGCCGCTCAACCGGACCGAGTCGGAGACCAGCACCGCATCCAGCCAGCCACATCGCCGCTTTCGCCCGGTAGTAGCCCCAAACTCCGCGCCCCTCTGCTGAATCCGGTCTCCTGTCGCATCCTCCAGTTCAGTAGGGAATGGGCCGCTTCCGACGCGGGTGGTATATGCCTTGCAGATGCCGATAACCGCATCGATGCGCGTCGGCCCGATGCCGGCGCCGCAACAGGCCCCGCCCGCTATGGTGTTGGAAGAAGTGACAAAGGGATACGTGCCGTGGTCAATATCCAGGTGCGCCCCCTGTGCCCCTTCAAAAAGGATATGTTTTTTAGCCTTTACCGCCTCGTCCAGGATAATGGAAACATTGGCCGCATAGGGGGCCAGCCTCCCGGCATAAGTCATATATTCATTATATATGTCTTCAACATCCATGGACCTAAGGCCGAGGTACTTCTCCATATAAAAATTCTTCTCTTTCAGAATCTCCGAGAGCTTAGTCCGAAAACTTGGGCCGTGCAGGATGTCCCCCACCTTGATCCCGCGCCGGGCGATCTTGTCTTCATAACAGGGGCCTATACCCCGGCCGGTTGTGCCTATCTTTTTGCCGCCGGTAAGGCCTTCCCGGCCCTGATCGATAGCCCGGTGATAAGGCATAATAAGATGAGCGGTTTCGCTGACTAAAAGGCGGCCCGGCTTGATCGGGTGTCCTTTGGTATGCAAACTATCCAGCTCGGCCAGGAGGACGGCCGGATCAATCACAACGCCGTTGCCGATAAGGCACTTTTTTTGGGGATGAAGAATCCCCGACGGGATAAGGTGAAAAATAAATTTCTCGTCTCCCACTACGATGGTATGGCCGGCATTATTACCCCCCTGAAAGCGCACAATAATATCCGCATATTCGGTGAGGAGATCGACGATCTTCCCCTTGCCTTCGTCTCCCCATTGTGTGCCGACAACAATAACATTAGCCATGCAAATCCCCCATATCCGATCTGAAGAGTATTTAAAGCAAACCGGGTTAGGACTGTAATTTACAGAAGGGAAAATGTCAATTTGTAATTATGGCTTTATGCGGGCCGGAGGCGGTTGACTTTTTCATGACAGACGTTTAATATCCGTCAATACGTATAATGTTTTTAAAAGGGGTAATTCTCTATGCCTGATGGGAGTATCATCCAGATAATCCGCGATGCCGGCCTGATGGTAAAGTTTATTTTGTTGTTGCTGTGCGCCATGTCCGTTGTTACCTGGGCAATTGTCTATAAAAAATTTCTCCTCCTGCGCCGCACCAGGCAGGAATCAAATACTTTTCTGGAAACGTTCTGGAAAAGTCGCACGCTGGCAGATGCCTATATTAATACCAAGAATCTTAAAAATTCGTCTATCGCCGAGGTTTTTCGTATCGGATATGGGGAGTTACTGAAATTTGGAAGGCCGGGCAGTGACCCTGAGGTAAAGAACCTGGAAATAAAAAAAATCGGCTCTGGGGGAAACATAGCCTGCATGGAAAACATAGAGCGCGCCCTTCATAAGGCTATCAGTAATGAAGTGAGCAGACTCAGCAAGGTTCTTTCTTTTCTGGCGACTACCGGCAGCACGGCCCCTTTTATCGGTCTGTTCGGCACGGTATGGGGAATTATGTCTGCCTTCCGCAGCATAGGATTGCGCGGCTCCGCCAATCTGGCTACCGTTGCCCCCGGAATCTCCGAAGCCCTGATTGCTACGGCCGCCGGCCTGGCCGCAGCCATACCGGCTGTTATAGCCTTTAACTATTACGTTAATATCATCCGTAAGATAGAATCGGATATGCAAGGTTTTGCCAATGACTTTTCAAATCTTGTAGAAAGGGAATACATACACCGCCCGGCGGGCAGGAGCGGATCTGCCAAGGGCTCTAAAAAGGAGGATTAATAGTATGGAGCTAGGCGGTAACGACAAAAGACTCCTTTCCGAAATTAACGTAACCCCTTTTGTAGATGTAATGCTTGTACTCCTGATAATTTTTATGGTAACCGCGCCTATGATGATTCAGGGCATGGACGTGGAATTGCCGAAGACTACCGCCCGGGCCATAGACAATAAAGAGGAAAACATAGTTATAACCATCGATAGACATAAAGATATCTTTGTTAATAATGCCCGGATACCGCAGCCTCAAATTAAGAAGTACATGCAGCATCTTAAGGAGACGGCAACAGGCCGCGAGGTCCTGCTCAGGGCCGACCGGTCTGTCCCCTATGGCCTCGTGGTGGAGATTATGGCCCAGATAAGGGCGGCGGGCATTGAAAAACTGGGTATGGTGACAGAGCCTTTAGAAGAAAAAAAATGAATCCCTGGTCAATATGTGACGATAAAACCTCGCCGAGGGAATGGACTTACCCGCTGATCTTCTCTCTGGTCTTGCATCTCCTTATTTTCCTGCTGGCCGTGCTTCCTCTAACTCTTTTCCCGCGACGTTACCATCTGACGCCTGTTTACAGCGTACGCCTGGTTGGCGCTCCCTTGCCGGCCAGGTATCCCGTTCCGTCTAAATCCGTGAACGCCAAGGATACAGGCATTGAGGCTGCGGGGAAAAAGGTTGTCAATAAAAAGATATTAACTGACGAGAATTTATCGCGACAATATGAAGAAAAGATAAAGTCCCTGGCCTTGCAACGCGAAAGCGGGCAAAGAAAAGAGAAACAACGCGAAGAATATCTTAAAACCGCCCTGGACAGGTTAAGAAAACAGGCCGGGCAGCAGGGCTCTCCGGATATGAAAAAAGCGCTGGCCGGTATTCGGGAAAAGATCGGCCGGGAGGGCGGGGCCATTGAGGCGCGTACGCCCGTCGCCGGCGGCAGTGAGCAGGCCGGGTCATCCATTTTGAATATATACCTGGGACTGGTTTGGGATAAAATAAGCAGCAACTGGGTGATTCCGCCAAATCTGTTAAGATATAAAAATCTGGAGACGATCGTCGTGGTGCGTATTTATAAGAACGGGGGCATCGGAAGCGTCTGGCTGGAGAAGAGTTCCGGGAATACCTACGTGGATAATTCTGCTATTCGTGCAGTGCGCCTCTCCAGTCCGTTTTCACCTTTACCGCCGGAGATAGGAGAATCGGTTCTGGAGATAGGCATCCGGTTTCGTCCAAGTGATCGGGGATAATCTGCATGGCGCATAAACTTAAATATCTTATAGCCCTTATGCTCGCCGGATGGTTGTTGGCCGCGGGCCATGCCTGCGCGAGGGTTTACATAGACATCACCTCGGGTCAAACCCGGAAAATCTCTATCGCAGTCCCTTATTTTCGTCCGCTGGCCGGGGCGACGGGCAGCCTGGAGGCAGGTAAAAAATTCTCCGATACCCTTACGCATGCCCTTGTCTTTCACGGCATTTTTACCGCCATTGATCCGGACATTTACGGCGGCGGTGATGCCTCCGATTGGAGCGCCCTGGGGGCCGAGTTTGTTATTAAGGGCAACTTTAAAAGTGCCGGTGACCGGCTGGTGCTTGAAATGGTGCTGATCGATGTGGCAGAAGGCAAGATAGCCCTTGGTCGTCGCTACGAAGGGGAAATGATAAATTATCGGGCCATGCTTCATCGCTTCTGTGATCTGGTCATTCAGGTCCTGACCGGCGAACCCGGCATAAGCCAGTCTAAAATAGCCTTTGTATGGGCTAGGGATGGCCATAAAGAAATATATGTAGCCGACTTTGATGGAGAAAATGCGCGCCGCATCACCTCGGAACGTTCTATCGTCCTTTCTCCAAGGTTTTCTCCCGATGGGGAGGAGATAGTTTACACCTCTTACCGGGAGGGAAGACCTATCCTTTACATTAAAAATATCTATACCGGGAAAAGCCGGAGACTGGCAGACTTTAAAGGTATCAATGTCTCGCCGGCCTGGTCTCCGGATGGTAAATTCCTGGCAGTTGCGCTGACCAAGGACGGGAGCAATTCGCAGCTTTATCTTATCGATCGCCAGGGCAGTATTATCCGGCGACTGACCAATAACTGGGGAATAAACGTCTCACCCGCCTGGTCACCGGATGGTAAACAATTGGCCTATGTCTCTGATTCCTCCGGCGCGCCGCAGATCTACATCCTTGACTTGCAAAATATGCATACGCGCCGCCTGACCTTTGCTGGGTCTTATAACACGGCTCCGGACTGGTCGCCCCGCAGTGATTGTATCGTTTACAACGGCATGAAAGGCCGGCATTTTGACATCTATACTATTGATGTCAAAAGCGGTAAGGTAACACAATTGACCGATGCCTCCGGGAACAACGAATGTCCCTCCTGGTCGCCGGACAGCCGGCAGATAGTCTTCAGTTCTACCCGGGGCGGGGAGACGCAGCTTTTTGTCATGTTTTCCGACGGCAGCGGCCAGCGCAGGATTATAAACAGTGCACGCCCGGGCGCATCTGCGACCGGCGCGCAGACACAACCTTGCTGGTCACGCCGGCTTAACTGAAAGGGGTACAACATTATGAAATGGTTCGCTTTTATTTTTATGGGTATGGTGATGATCCTGAGCGCCTGCGCCGTGCAGGAAGATGTCCTCATATTAAATGATAAAATCAATGTCTTGAGCAGGCAGACAGGCGAAGTCTATAAAGAGATCAGCGGCCTGCAAGAGCAGGTCTCTAAGATGAAAGAAGGGCTGAGAAGCATGGACACAGTTAAGTCTGTGGAAGTTATAAGCAAAAAACAGGCCGCTATGGGGATACAGCTTGAGGATATCAAAGCGGAGATGATGCGCCTGCAGGACAGGATAGAGCGGCAGGAAAATCGCTGGCAGGAGTTAACAGGCCGGAGCGAGGCGGAAGATAAGGTCTTAGCCGAAAAGATGCAAAAACTCTCTGACCAGATAAACAGTCTTCAGGCCAGGATAAGCGTTCTGGAGAAAAATGTTTCACATGAGGATAAGTCTGCCGGTAAAGAGGTAAAAAGCGATACACCGGCAGTGACCGGGCAGGCGGTTACCATAGAAAAGACAAAGATAAAGGCCCGGAAATCGGCAAAGGAAGATTATGATGAGGCCTACAAGCTTTATAAAGAAAATGCATACAGGCAGGCTATAGAGAAATTCAGGACTTTTTTAAAGGAATACCCTGATTCTGAATTGGCCGGCAATGCCGGGTACTGGCTTGGAGAATGTTATTACCAGCAGGAGCGCTACGAAGAGGCCATCCTGGAATATGAAAAGGTCGTCCGTGAACATAAAGGGACTAAGGTTCCCTCCGCCCTGCTGAAACAAGGGCTGGCCTTTCATCATCTCGGGGACACAAAAACGGCCAGGTTCCTTATGGAAAAATTGCTCGAAGAATATCCCAAGAGTGAGCAGGCCGAGGCAGCGCGCGCGAATCTAAAAAAGTGGGGTAAGAAGTAAGGTAACTACTCAGGTTGTCAGGTTCACGGTTCACGGTTGGCTACTTTTCGCTTCTCCTATCAATTTTCATCGTTCTCTAACCTTGAACTGTGAACCTTGGAACTTTGAACCTGAATAGTTATAAAGTAACTATTCTTGGAGGCTGGAAAAGTCCCATAACCCATGATCCAAAAAGACCTGTACGACATCCTGGGGGTAAAACCCGAGGCCACGGATGAAGAGATCAAAAAGGCCTACCGCAAGCTGGCGCGAAAGTACCACCCGGATGTCAACCCCGGTGATAAAGAGGCAGAGGCAAAATTTAAAGAAATCAGCGAGGCCTACGACATCCTCGGCCGTCCGGAAAAAAAGGCCGAATATGACCGTCTGAGAAGCGCCGCTTCTTCCTATAGCTATACCTATCCGGGCGGAGAGAGGGTATTTGATTTCGGCCGGTTTACCTCGGAGTCCGGAGGGGGTTTCAGTTCTATCTTTGAAAATCTCTTTGGAGAAAAGGCCTCTTATCGCCCCCAACCAATGCGGGGGGATGATCTTTATACTGTTCTGGAAGTGGAATTCCGCGACGCAGTTTTTGGGACAAAAACCCAGGTTAGCCTGGCTCAAGAGGAGCCATGCAAGAAATGCGCAGGGAACGGCATTGATCCCTATAGCGGCGAGACATGTCCTGATTGCAAAGGGAGCGGGCAAAAAGCGAGCCGGAAAGGAGCGGTGCATGTAGTTACGACCTGCGGCCGTTGCGGCGGCAGCGGGCGTATCGGCACAAAAGGTTGCCCGGTTTGTCATGGGTTGGGCATGGTGAGGACAGAGAAGCGCTTTGACGTGCACATACCTCAAGGAGTGGATAACGGCTCCAGGATCAGGCTGGCCGGTAAGGGATATCCCGGATATAATGGCGGCCCGCCAGGCGATCTTTACATTGAAATCAAGGTTAGACTTGATCCTGTATTCCGCCGTGAAGGGAATAATATCCAGGTTAAGACTACGGTTGATCTTTTCACGGCTGTCCTCGGAGGAAAGGTCTCTGTGGATACACTCTATGGGCGGGTAGAGATGACCGTGCCGCCTGGGACGCAAAACGGGCAGAGATTTCGGCTCAAAGGAAAGGGCGTGCCTGCGCTCAAAGGAGGAGCACGGGGGGATCAATTTGTCGAGATCGAGGTGGCTATCCCCCGCCACCTGGATAGCCGTTCAGAGGCCCTGTTCCGCGAGCTTAAAGAGAACATGGCGGTCAAAAAAGGGGGCGGCAGATAAGAAATGCGTATTTATACTATAACCGAGGTAGCGAGGCGGCTGGGGATTCGCACCCGGACCATACGTCTTTATGTGTGTGAAGGGCTCCTGCAGCCCGGGAAGGAGTCCGGCCGTTTCGTTTTTACAGAGAAAGATATGGAAGAATTGGCCAGGATTGTGCGCCTGCGTCAGGACCTGGATGTAAATACGGCCGGGATTGAGGTAATTCTTGAGATGCGGAGAAAGATACTATCCTTGCAAAAACAGATAGAACACCTGACTGAAGGAATAGAAAAGGAGATACAGTCCAGACTTAAGGACTACTTGGCAGAATCCGCTAAACTACCTGCCCGGCCGTTTAGAAAAGATATAACCAAGATCACAGTGCAAGAAGAAAGTGATTGAACAGACTACTCCCCATCCTGCTCACCGCCTTTGTCACCGGTCTGGTCTTAAACCATCATCTGCCGTTTAAGGGTGGAATAAACTTTGCTCTGGGGGCCGTTTCAGCCCTTATGGCCGGCCTGTTTTATTCGAGTTATCTCGCTCCGGATAAGAGACAGGGAAAGGGCGGTCTCTTACTGTCCTGGCTGCTTTTTGTGTGTCTGGGTTATCTCCATGCCGGGGCTTTTTCACCGGAGCAAAATACGCCCCGGGACCTTTTGTCCCTGGCTGACGGACGTAGTGTACGCCTGGCCGGTGTCCTGGAAAAGATGCCGGTCTTTTTACCAGACAGAACAGAATTGTTGATCAGGGCCGAACAATATCTTGGTCAGGAAGAAATACGGTCCGTAAGCGGCCGCATTCTTGTGCGTCTAAAAGACAGACCGCCGGCCCGGCTTGCTTGCGGCGATCGACTCTTATGGATGGGCAGTCTGCGCCCGGTAATTAACTTTAAGAATCCGGGGGGGTTTGATTTTGAGAAGCACATGGCCCTCAGAGACGTTTACGTTACCGCCTGGGTCTCTGACCCGCATCTTCTGACGGTTATCGGCAAGAGCGGCCTTTTCGAAGATGCGCCTTGGCGTGCCCTCTCCAGCCTTATTGAAGACGCCCGTTCTCATATCCAGGGCTTTCTGGATAACCATGCCACCCCGTTAGCGGCCTCTTTATACAAGGCCCTTCTTATCGGCGAGAGGGGCAGTATCCCCAGACCCGTACAGGAGGCGTTTACCCGGGCCGGGGTGACTCACATTCTGGCCATTTCCGGCCTGCACATGGGTATGGTGGCCTGGGGTGCTTATGCCCTTGGCCTGTGGCTGATAAAACGCTCCTCTTACCTGCTCCTGAGATTTTCGGCCTTCAAAATAGCCGCCTTGTTTTCTATCCCCATAGTCCTGTTCTATGGGGCCATGGCCGGCCTGTCTCACCCTTCTATCCGGGCCATGATCATGGTCTCCGTGTTTCTCACCGCTGTCCTACTGGGCCGGCAGTGGGATATTTACAATAACCTGGCCATGGCTATGTGGGCCATATTGCTTTTTTCGCCCGCGGCGCTTTATGCCCCGTCTTTTCAGCTATCGTTTATGGCCGTATTCTCCATAATCTTCTTCTACCCCCGCTGGCAGGATTGGCTTGGCAGAAAAAGGGAGAACCCTTTGGCCAGGCTGCGTCCGCGGCCTTCCCCGTTTGTGGATAAGTTATGGGGCCTGTTTTTGATATCGGCCATCGCTACCCTGGGTACGGCGCCGATCGTGGCCTATCACTTTCACCGGCTGTCTGTGGTCGGCCTCTTATCCAACGTTATTGTGGTCCCTTTGGTAGGTATGCTGGTATTGCCTCTGGGACTTGTTTCCGTTGCCCTGTCACCCCTTTCCCTGAAACTGGCGGACATATTTCTGCAGGCAGGATCTCTGAGCCTTACCGCGATGGTGAAGATTATTGATTCTTTTGCGGCCTGGCCGTTTTCTTCTCTATGGGTAACACCGCCCTACTTGTTTGAAATACTCCTTTTTTATGCGGGGGTCCTGCTCATTACTATGGCCTCCCGCCGCAAGGCATTCAGATGGTGCGGCCTGACCTGTCTATTTATCATTCTCGTGGCAAGAATGGTTGGCGCTTATCAGCAAAGCCATTTTGATATGCTCAGGACCACCTTTCTGGATGTCGGTCAGGGGAATGCCGCGCTCGTGCAATTCCCCGGTGGAAAGAACATGATTATCGATGGAGGCGGGACTCTGAGCGGCCGGTTTGATATTGGGGAGCGGGTGATAGCGCCTTTTTTGAGGGCGAAAGGAATTAGGACTATAGACTACCTGGTGCTTACCCATCCTCATCCTGATCACATAGGCGGTCTTATCTTTTTGCTGGATAACTTTAAGGTCAAAGAGGTCTGGGCGAATGGAGACCGGGTAGAGACAGAGGCCTTTGTCCGCTGGCAACAAGCGGTCTCGCATAAAGGCATCCCTCACCGGGAATTTAAGATGGACAGCCGCTACCCTTTTAATATCAACGGCGTTATGGTCGATGTCTATGGCCCGTCCGGTGATATGGCGGCGACGGGCGGGCAGGACGTCCTTCTTAACCGCCGTTCTCTGGTCCTCAGAATCAGCTATGGCCGCAGACACCTTCTTTTTCCCGGTGATATCGACGCATGCAGGGAGAATGAGCTGTTGCAAGGGGGGTATGTCCTTAAATCCGATGTCCTTCTTGCCCCCCATCATGGCAGTAATACATCGAATACCTCCGGTTTTATAAGGGCGGTAGCCCCTGATACGGTTATTTTCTCAGTGGGGAGGCTTAATCGTTTCTCTTTTCCCCATAGGAATGTGCTGGAAAGATATGTGGATCAGGGTTGTTCTATCTACCGGACAGACCGGGACGGGGCGGTCACCTGCCTCACGGATGGCCATAATCTCCAAATAGAACCTTTTCCCCGCTAAGGAACCTTTCTAATCAGCCTTCGTCTGGAAACCCAAAATTCCGGATGAGCTGTCATCTCGTCACAATACCGGCGAATTTTTGACACTCAGCTATCAGCTTAACATGCTGTTTGTCTTGATTTCTTGCTGAAAGCTGATAGCTGGCGGCTGAAAGCGTGAATCTGGAAACGACAGTTTTCGGATGAACACTGATTAAAGTCCTGTCCCCACTTTCCCGATAAGAAAGTTAAGGAAAGTTGTGGAATAAGTTATTACTCCGGCAACAAAATACCCGAATACTGTCATTCCCGCGAAAGCGGGAATCCAGCAAGGAACTGGATGCCGGATCAAGCCCGTCCTCAACTTGATTGGGGATCCGACATGACATTTTTTATGTATTTACCTGCCGGAGTAATAGGCTACCTTAAAGGGGCATGGCCTTTGGGGCTCAGGGGAAATGAAACAGGATTTGGTAAAGGATGCAGGAACATACAGACGCGGCCAAAAATTTTTGGGTATGCTTGTGAACTTGTGCACATAATTACCCCACAGGTATCTCAAATGACTGGCTGGGTCGGCATCCTTTAAGATGCCGGGTGATTTAAGTCGGTTGACGATAAGGTGCGTGACTGAATTAAAAAGAAGTGGAGCTGAATTGCGACAAGGAATAAGCAGGTTAGCTCAATTTAGAGAAAAATGGTTTGACATGCTAAATTAGATTGTGATAGTGAATACTAGCACAATTGATGCCTTACTCCATCCAAAAGGAGGTGAAGGATAGAGAGATACTAGCGTAATTACCTGGGAAGTAAAAAGAAGATGTTGTCCTACAACTGCCTTGAAAGGAGGAGATGTGAATGAAAATTACAAGGCGTAACTTCTTAAAGGTATGCGGGGGTACCGCCGCAGCATGCGGGCTTTCCAATCTAGGTATCCCGAATGTGGCGCAGGCCCTGGAAAAGGCCCTGGCAGGTAATCCTCCGGTGATATGGCTTCAGGGCTCAGGTTGTACCGGATGCTCTGTCTCCCTCCTCAATTCCGTCGAACCAGATATTGCCACCGTCCTGCTCAAGATAATCAGTTTAAAATTTCATTCCACAGTAATGGCTGCCCAAGGTGAACCGGCCATGGAGAAGATGTATAAAGTGGCAGAGGATTATGCCGGAAAGTTTTATCTGGTAGTCGAGGGTTCTATACCCACCAAGGAAGACGGACGGTTCTGTATGGTTGGCGAACGTCGAGGACATGAGATTACTATGTTAGATGCTACCATTGATATGGGTAAAAAGGCCGCGGCAACCCTGGCCTTTGGCACCTGCGCCTCTTTTGGCGGTATCCCGGCGGCCAAACCCAATCCCACCGGAGCAAAACCGGTCACCGCTATCTTCGAGGAGAACGGGATAAAAACGCCGGTGGTTAATGTCCCTGGTTGTCCTCCCCATCCGGATTGGATGGTAGGGACTATTGCCTATGCACTGACCAAGGGCCTTCCGCCTGTGGATGAATATAGGCGACCCACGCTGTTCTTTGGCAACACAATCCATGATAACTGTCCCTATCGTAAGTATTATGAAGAGGGAAAGTTTGCCAGGTCCTATGGCGAAGAAGGTTGCCGCCTGAAACTCGGCTGTAAGGGAATGGAAACCTATGCCGATTGCTGGCAGCGTCAGTGGAACAACAAGGTCAACTGGTGTGTGCGGAACGCCATCTGTATCGGCTGCGTACAGCCGAATTTCTGGGATGAGATGGCTCCGCTCTATGAACAGACCACAGGATGAAGGGAGGGATAAGACATGGGAAAAAAGATAGTAATTGACCCGGTAACGCGGATTGAGGGTCACTTAAAGATAGAGGTCGAGGTCAAGGACGGAAAGGTAGTTGATGCCCACAGCACCGGCGCCCTCTTCCGGGGATTTGAGATAATCTTAAAAGACAGAGACCCGCGTGATGCCTCTCAGATCACACAGCGCATATGCGGCGTCTGTCCTACTTCTCATGCCAGCGCCTCGGTCAGGACCCTGGATTCTGCCTTTAAGGTGAAACCCCCAAAGAACGGCCGGGTGTTGCGCAATATTATCCTTGGCTCTGACTACGCATGGGATCATGTCCTTCATTTTTATCATCTGGCCGCCCTCGATTATGTCAAGGGGCCGGGAACCGAACCTTTTGTCCCCCGTTATGACGGGGATTACCGGCTCGATGAAAAAACAAACCAGGTGGCGGTTAACCAGTATCTTGAGGCCCTTAAGATAAGAGCCCTCGGCCATGAACTGACCGCCATGTGGGGTGGCAAAGGGCCCATCGTCCAGGGCATGGTCGTGGGTGGAGCCACGGCTATACCCACCAGGGAAGAGATCGCCGGGTACAAGGAACGAGCCGGGAAGGTTATAGATTTCATTGCCAATACTTATCTGCCCACGGTCTATCTGATAGGCGGGGCATACAAAGATTTGTTTAACGTTGGCGCGGGTTGCAAAAACTTCCTGTCTTATGGGGTCTTTCCCTTAGACGACGGGGAAAACGCCTTTCTCTTAAAGCGTGGCGTCTATACCAATGGTAAGGATTACCCGTTAGACGTAGAAAAAATCAAGGAGTTTGTGTCCCATTCCTGGTATGATGATCGCACCACCGGGAAGAACCCTGCGGAAGGAGAAACCATACCACTACCCGGCAAAAAGGGCGCTTACTCCTATATCAAGGCAGCCCGGTATAAGGGACTTCCGCATGAGGTCGGGCCGCTGGCCAGGATGTGGATAACCAACCCGGCGCTGAGCAAACAGGCCAACAGATTCCTCGGCATTGATGAAACAAGGGATGTGCGTATGCGGGATCTTGGTGAAAAGGCCTTTTCCATCATGGGGCGGCACGTGGCCCGGGCCGAAGAATGCTATCTGGTGACCAAGGCCCTTGGCCAGTGGTTGGATGAATTGACTCCAGGCGAGTCAGGTGTTATCATGAAACCCGTTCCCAAGTCCGGTCAGGGATTTGGTCTAAGTGAAGCGCCCAGGGGATCGGTTGGCCACTGGATCAAGATTGATAATAGCAAGATAGCCAAATATCAGGTGATTGCGCCTACTACCTGGAATGCCTCGCCCCGTGACGATAAAGGACAAAGGGGGCCGATTGAAGAGGCCCTTATCGGGACTCCGGTACCGGATCCGGAAAATCCGTTTAACGTGGTGCGGGTCATACGTTCTTTTGACCCGTGACTGGGTTGTGCCGTGCACGTGTTGCACGTCGATACCAAGAAGGCTTACGAGATCAGGGTCAGCTAATACCCTGCTCACTTGCAGGCATGGAAATGGCTGCCGGCGACAAACCGAACCGCCGGCAGCCGTCTTTTTATTAGGTCATGTTTTTATGCGATTTGTCACCTCACAAGGCCATTTTTCTACTCCAAAAAGGTAGTTCTTATCAATCAATTCCGTCGGCGGGTATTCTCACCTCGACTGCGTGTTCCTGATGGTCGTCAATAAGGGTAATCGTTGTATCCTGTTGCGGGACGCCGTCGACGGTCACACTCGTTGCGCCATCGCCAACCTGCCTGCGCAGAACGGCGATGTGGTAGACCGTTTCCCGATAACGGTAATGCACCTTGAACATCTCCCAATCCGCAGGGAGGCACGGCGCGAAACGCAGTTTGTCTACTTCAAGCCTTAGCCCCAGAAGTGATTCCACAATAAGCCGATACATCCAGCCGGCTGATCCCGTGTACCATGTCCATCCACCGCGGCCACTGTGTGGTGAGACCGCATATACGTCGGCTGCGACAACGTATGGTTCTACTTTGTAGGTTTCAATTTTCTCCGGAGATTTCCCATGGTTCACCGGGTTGATTATTGCCAGCAGTTCCCACGCGCGCCGGCTGTCGCCCAATGCAGCGAATGCCATCGCTGTCCAGATCGCCCCATGAGTGTATTGTCCGCCATTTTCCCTGACGCCAGGGACGTACCCTTTTATATAGCCGGGATTCAAATGCGACTTATCGAAGGGCGGGTCCAGGAGCTGGATCAGCGCATGGTCCCTGTGAACGAGGCGCTTATCCACAGCTTCCATTGCCTTGCGCGAGCGCTCGGCATCCCCGGCGCCGGATAAAACAGACCAGCTTTGCGCAATGGAATCAATTTGGCATTCGGGATTACCCGCCGAACCGAGCGGCGAGCCGTCGTCGAAGTAAGCGCGGCGATACCATTCACCATCCCAGCCATTCTGCTCGATATTCAGGCGCAGTTGGGCCGCCTCCCTCTCGCAGCGTTCGGCGAAGGGCAGGTCACTATGCAGGCGTGCAACCTCGGTGAACCGCATGAGCACTTCATAAAGGAAGAATCCCAACCAAACGCTTTCGCCTTTGCCGTGTTCGCCGACCATGTTCATGCCGTCGTTCCAATCACCCGAGCCGATAAACGGCAGACCGTGCTCGCCAAGGCTGATGCCCCTCATGATGGCCCGCACACAGTGGTCGTACAAACTGGCCGCTTGTTCAGACCGTCTGGGAAGATCGTAATACGAGTCCTCGTCCGTATTCACCGGGCGGCCCTCGATGAAGTGGACAGGTTCATCCAACACCCCGGTGTCACCGGTGTTCAGAACGTAACGGCACGTAGCCAACGGCAACCAGAGGAAATCGTCCGAACAGTGCGTACGCACGCCCCGGCCTGACGGAGGATGCCACCAATGCTGGACATCTCCCTCCTGGAACTGACGGGCAGCACAGAGGAGAAGGTGCTCGCGTACGAGACGCGGTTCAGTATGGATAAGCGCCATCACGTCCTGCAACTGGTCGCGGAAGCCGAAGGCGCCCCCCGACTGGTAGTATCCGCTGCGCGCCCAAAGGCGGCACGCTGTAGTTTGGTATAAGAGCCAGCCGTTGGTCAGGACATTTACAGTCTGGTCGGGTGTTTCCACATTCACTGCTCCGAGCGTGTGGTTCCAGTACTGCCAGACCGTTTCAAGCGCACTGCCCGCGGCAGCAGATCCACGAAAGCGGCGCAGCAGGTTGCTGGCGTCATCGGCATCTTGCCCTACGCCTAGCCTGAAGATGATCTCACGCTCTTGTCCGTCGGCTAACTCAAATGGGACTTGTATAGCGGCGCAGGGATCCAAAGCAGCACCTACCTTCCCGGAAAGCCGGGACCGCCTCATCGCGGCCGGACTCCGAAACGTGCCGTTGCGCCCAAGGAACTCAGTCCGGTCGCCGCTTAAGCTCCGGTTCATGTCGTCTACATCGAAAAAAGCAGTCCGGTTTCGAAACTCCGTGTTATATGGGTTGCGTGCGAAGAGCGCGCCGCTATTCGGATCAATTTCGGTGACCACGTGCATGGCCGATTTCGGTCGCAGGTCTCCAAGTACCCATTCAGCGTATCCGGTAACTGAGAGTCGCCGTAATCGCCCCGACTCGTTTCGCACTTTAAGAACCGTGAACTTGATCGGTGCGTCCAGGGCCACGTAAACCCATACCTCTGAGTGGATGCCTCGTTCCGTGTGCTCGAAGACGCTATAGCCAAATCCATGCCGGGTGACGTAAGGCGTCACTCCGCGGCTGGGCAGCGGCGTGGGGGACCAGAAGTGACCACGCTCTTCATCACGGAGGTAAAATGCCTCTCCGCTCGAATCGCTCACGGGATCGTTCCCCCAGGGAGTGAGGCGGAACTCATGGGCATTCTCGCTCCAGGTGTAAGCAAGCCCGCTTTCTGAAATGACGGACCCAAAGTGTGGGTTTGCCAGCACATTCACCCACGGCGCCGGCGTCACCTGGCCGTGAGCAGTCGTAATGACGTACTCGCGCCCATCCGGGGTAAATCCGCCCAGCCCATTAAAAAACATCAGGTCGTGGCGAGGCCTTGCAGCAACCGCAAGGGGTTCAGAGCGGTGCGTTCGGGTCGGTGTAAGGAGCGGCACTGGTACTTCCACGAAACTGCGCCGGTTGATCTGCTCAGCCAGCGCCCCCCGGCGGTCGGTGATGATAACGCGGGCGACCGTTTGGATAAGGATGCGGTCCTCCTCCGATATCTGGTCAGCAGGTCTTACAAAGATACCCCCGGGTCGATCGGTCACATTGGCTTCGATGCCTGCCGCAATGAGCCCCATGATCTGGTCGTGCAGAAGTTGCCGGTAACCGGCGTGATCTTCGTTCCAGATCACCAGGTCCACCGCCAGTCCCTTCAAGCGCCAGTACGTATGGGCCTGCACGAGTTGTCGCACCAGGTCTATATTGGCCGGATCTTCAATCTGCAGCAGCACGATCGGTAAATCACCGGATATAGCATAGCCCCATAAACCGGATTGCCCCCGGCGGTTCTTGACGAGGACCCCAGGTTCAGCACGCAGAGAGGAATTGGCAAAGATCACCGAACTGGCAAGGTGTCCGTAGAGCTGCGCGTCAGCTTCAGTTGCGTTGATCTGCCGCAGCAGTACCTGGCTGTGTGTCCATGCCAGGTCAAAGACGCGGTCCGCGAGTCGTCGGTCCTGATATTTCTCGACAAGGCTCAGACAGCCGTCGCGAGTATCCCCGATGCCGGAGACAATATTTATCGTTACCGTTTCTTCCGGATCAAGCATTATTCGATAACGAACAGCGACAATCGGATCGAGCACTGAGCCCTCACTGTCCGAGAGCGCTCCCGTAAAAAAATCAGCTACCCCGCTCATAGCTTGCGGTTTTTCAACGGTGTTTCCGCGGCCGATAAACTGCATGCGATCGGTCTCATAGGAGACTTCCCCGGTCTCCGCCCCATGCACAACCATCATGTGAAACATCCAGGGCGCCTTCTCGTCGTGGGAGCGGGGCCTGCGGGTGCAGAGGATCGCCCGCTGCTTGCGGATGATCTCGGTCTGAACAAAAAGATTGCTGAACGCAGGATGCAGTGCATCCGCAGCAGGAGGTGCAAGAACCACTTCCGCATAACTCGTAACATCGATCGTTCTGCGCGTCCGGGAACGGTTGATGATACGCACCCGGCGCAGTTCGATGTCATCCTCGGGTGAAACAGCGATCTCAGAATGGGTATCAAAATCATGGTCCCGGCAGCGAAACTCGGCTCGCCCTTCCGAGAAAATCGCTTCATACTTCTCCGTCCGTTTGAGTGTTGGTTGATATGCGGTTGACCAGACTGCTCCGCTCGTCACGTCGCGAAGGTAACAGAACGTGCCCCAGTTGTCGCAGGTACTGTCTTCGCGCCAGCGGGTGACTGCAATATCCTTCCAATGACTGTAACCGCCGCCCGCATTCGTAATCATCACGTGGTATCTGCCGTTCGACAACAACTGCACTTCTGGAACCGGCGTATCCGGGCTGCTAAAAACACGCACCGGCGCTCTCTCCTCACTATCGAAAGCCACATGCAAGTCGGAGGGCTCGGCGGTGTGCGAATAGAAAGCCGTGGCCTTTGGGATTCGCTCCTGGAGCAACAATATAGTCGCCTGGAACAAGGGATTCGACTCGAATCTCTTCTGCATTGGGCAATTTAGGAGCAGAGAGGCAAGAGAGAGAAAGCTCATGCCTTCGTGATGTGCCATGAAGGACCGGACCACCACAGTCGATTGTCCGCGCGGCAGACGCGAAGGAGTGTAATCGATCGCTTCATAAAAGCCATACTTCCCTTCAAATCCTTCGGCAGCAAGTCGTTGCATATTCAGGCAAGCCTCCCCGGGATCTATCATCAGCGCAAGCGCAGAGGCATAGGGTGCAATTACCAGATCCTCGGCGAGTCCGCGGTTGAGCCCCAAGCCGGGCACGCCAAACGCGCGGTACTGGTAGTTGAGATGGACATCGATCATGTTATAGCCGGATTCCGAAATGCCCCACGGCACTCCCCGCTTCTTTCCATACTCGATTTGCCTGTCCACAGCTGCCTTATATGTCTGGTCGAGAAGCGTGTGTTCGTACGTTGGCATCACCAGCAATGGCATGAGGTACTCGAACATCGATCCGCTCCACGAAAGGAGAATCGGCTCTCCGCCGGCGGTAGTTAGCAGACGCCCCAGGGCGAACCAGCTCTCCTGCGGTAGTTGTCCCTGTGCAATCGCCACAAAACTGCATAACCTCGCCTCTGAAGCCAGCAGATCGTAGTAACTCGAGTCCCGCCTGCGCTCACTGAGGTTGTACCCGATGGCCAGGAGATGACTTGCCTTATCGAACAGAAAATCATACTCCATGCGTGATAGTTCGCCGGTTTGCAGCGCAAGGCGTTCGATGGCCGCAATTCTCTCAATGGCGCGTTGGTTGCCAAGTTCTGCCAGTTCGCGCAGCGTCGGTATCTCATCAATGCCGCTGACTGTCGGCGGGTTAAAAAACATCAGCTCATCGATGGCATCCTGACATTGCCGGGCGAAGGCGAGTGCCCACCACATTACCGTACTCTCACGATCAGAATCATTGGAATCTAATTTGGCGACAATTCCTGCAGAGGAAGCTGCAAGTTTATCAAGGCACAGCCATGCCGCTGCGAGTGTGGTTGGAGGGTTATCAGATGCAGACTCCATATCTTGCTGAAGTTCAACAATTTCAGCCGATGAAGATACTTCCATAGTGTCCGTGAGGATATTTAATGTGTCGTTAAGCCCATTAAAAAAACGCGCTCCCAGGATTCTTTGATCGGGAAGTGCGAGCAGCCCCGGCCGCAATGTCAGCAGATGGGCAGCAAGGTTCCCGCTGTCTACAGTCGAAATGTACATAGGTTGGAGCGGTTTCAGAGACTGCGTGTCATACCAGTTGTAGAAGTGGCCCCGGTGCCTTTCCAGTGTTTCCATCGTCTTGAGTGCATTCGAAGTGCGCTTGATGAGCTGTCCGGCCGAGATGTAGCCGAAGTCATAGGCGGACAAATTTGCGAGCAGCGCAACCCCCATGTTGGTCGGTGACGTGCTATGTGCGACCCCGGAAACGGGATGCTCCTGATAGTTATCAGGCGGCAACCAATGGTCTTCAGGGCCCACAAATGTCTCGAAGAACGCCCAGGTTTTCCGGGAAAGCTTCCTGAGAAAGATGATCTGGTCATTTGTCAGCCTTGCTCTGCGGCGGGCGAGCGGCCGGCTGATCCACCAAGCGATAGCAGGGGAGGCAAACCAGAGGCCCAGTATAGGCAAGGCCACAGCTAAAGCAGACGGCCTTGAAAGCGTCAGATAGATCACCGCGACAAGGGCAATAATGGGGGCGATCCACATCGTTCGGCAGGAGGCGGTGAGACCCGTGCGATTCCGATCCGGCCCGCCCGACGGACTCCATTCCAGAAGTCGCCTGTGTGTGACCAGCATCCGCCACGTGGTGCGTATAATCGCATCCAGGCTGAAAAATGCCTCATAAGGCATACACAGGAGCGTAAATGCGGCTTGACTAAAATGCCTGCCGGTGGAACGCACAGCAGCAGCGAGGTGCTGCCCCATAAGCACATCGCCCGGCTTCTGAAACATCTCCAGAATAGAGGTAATCAAAGAAGGAATCAGGATGATTCCGATCACAGACAAAGTCCAGAGCCAGGGCGATGACAAGACCGTCCAGCCCAGCAACAACATTAGTGTCAACGCCGCTGGCACGAGACTGCGCCGAAGATTGTCAAGGAGCTTCCACAGGGAAAGCCCCGAGAGCAGATTCTTCCGACGGCGACCTCCAAGGCCGGACCTAAGAATAGGAAGATATGGCAACAGCCACCGCGCAAGCTGCCAATCCCCGCGAATCCAGCGGTGCCGGCGGGCCACGTCCGCACTGTAGCTGGACGGGTATTCTTCGTACAACTGCACATCGCTCAACAGCCCCGCCCGCGCGTAGCACCCTTCCAGAAGATCGTGGCTGAGAATACGGTTATCGGGGAAACGTCCGCTGAGCGCCAGATCGAATGCATCGACATCATAGATACCCTTGCCGATGAACGAGCCTTCACCGAACAGGTCCTGGTAAACATCGGAGACAGCGCGCGTATAAGGATCGATGCCAGGATCACTCCCGCACATTCGCGCATACCGCGACCGGTTTGTGCCAGGAAGGCTGACGGCGACTCGTGGCTGGAGGATGCCGTACCCCTCACAGACGCGCTGCTTATCTTCGTCGTACCGCGCGCGATTCAGCGGGTGCGCCATGGCTCCCACAAACTGCCACGCCGAATCGCGTGGTAGCTGTGTATCCGTGTCAAGGGTGATCACATACTTCACATTTGATAGGACTGCAGTGTTACCAACGACGAGCGAGAAGCGATCTCTTGAGCCTCCACGCAGAAGCGAATTCAAATCCGCAAGCTTCCCTCTCTTACGCTCGTAACCCATCCAAACCCGCTCCCGAGGATTCCATCGGCGCGGGCGATGAAAAAGGAAGAAAGTATCGCCTTTTGTTCGCCTGTACTTTTCATTCAGCTCTTCGATTTTTTGCCGGGCGAGCCGCAACAGCGGTTCGTCCTCCGGAATGGTTTCCTCGGCCGCGTCTCGAAAATCAGTCAACAGGCCGAAGTACAGGTTTTCATCTCTATTTGCCAGGAACCGGACTTCAAGTGCCTCGATCAGATCCTCTATGTTCTGAGTGCTTATAAGCATAGTCGGGACCACGGCCAGCGTGCTTGATTCCGGCGGGATCCCTTTGGAGAAGTCCATTCGAGGCAGCGGATGCGGTGTCGCCAGCAACGTCGCCAGCCAGTTTACAAGCGCTACCGCCAGGTGACTTGCACACAGAAGCGAGAGGCTCCCAATCAGCGCGAGTGGCCAACCCTGCACCCCATCAGCATGAGCTTCGGCCAGCAAACTCCCGGTGAAGATTACCGTCATCAGCATGATTGTGCCTAGATAGAGGAACAAAGGAAACCGGCGGCCCATTCTCTGAAGAGCTTCAAGGGTAGAAAGGCGCACCTCCGCCGTTCGTTCGAGTTGTGAAAATCCCCTGTCAATCAGGTAGAAGCCGACATGTGCTGCTCGATCGTCACCGCCTTTCTCGGCAGCGGCCTCGTGCGCAAGCTGGATCGCTTTGCGCGCCACCTCGCCTTCGGACAACCGGCTGTTCTTCGCTATCTTCTCCACAACGTGACGGTAGCGATCACGGGTCGCAAAATCCATCTTGCCGTAGACTCCGCCGGAGTCCTCACGCAGAGTCTGTTCAACTACGCTCATCTTCTCGACGAACTCGCGCCAGTCCATTGCTCCAAGAAATCGGAGACTGGCGATGCTATTGCTTATGGAAACCTGGTCGGCGGCCTGTTGCTGGTTCTCTGTCTGTACCAACTGTTCAATCGTCAGGCTACACTCGGCGAGCCGCTGCTCAATCCAGGTGAGAGGCATTGCCAACGCGGGGCTTTGTCCCTGCAGCCGGCGCGCAAATTCTGCAACAAACGAACTCACCATCGGCGGGTTCGAGCGTGCCATGTCCGCAATCGCCAAAATCAGGCTTTTCGGGTCCTTCCCGGCGATATCCGTCATCTTATCCGCCCAATAGTCGGCGCGGTTTCGGTCTATTCTGTCGGCGGCGATACGGGTTCCAATGCGTCGGAGATTTTCGACCAACGCCAGGCGCAGCATAATAGGGATTGCCCACAATTCGCCTAACTTCAGTGCGGTGATTGTCTGGTAGGCTGTAACGAAACTGCTGAGACTTTCCGGGTCCACCCTTCCATCGCCGTGTGAGATCGTTTCCAGGGCGATGTCATACACGCGCGGAAGCCCGGCTGATGGACCGCCCAGCAAGCGAGGCAGCTCACGGCTGTAACCCTTTGGCAAGTGTCTCCTGGCTGTGCGAATCTGCTCTTCGATCAAATAGAAGTTATCGAGCAGCCATTCACCGGCCGGAGTAATCCGGCGGTTCGTTTTAACCGCATCCGTCAACAGGTTGCGGGCTCCGGTCAGGATGCTTTCATTCTCAGCCAGCCGCTTCAGAAGCTGGTCCGGTGCACTTTCCAGACCCAACTTGTGCAAGCCTGCAAGGGTTTTGCCATGCTGTTCCATCTGGTCGCTGCTGAACAGTTCCGATCGCAGCGGTGGCTCGTTGTCGGCGCACTTTTGTGTCTGGCTGTTTCTGCGGAGTCTCGCCCGCAACTGGGACAGGTTCTCAAAAATGGTCTTGTTGATGAATTTCACTTTTCAAACCTCGTATTGAAAAGAAGTATCGCCAAACCAGTCGCAACGGTGGTAGCCGACTTTTATCATTCCTTGACGCAATATGATCTTACCGTAGCAAAGAATCTCGGCGAATCCGATAACGACTGGAATCACTCCCCATGAAACCGGCAGATTGGCATATCTACCCCTGAAACTTGTACCACACTTAATGGTAAAGTTCCGGCATTTTTTATTATTTGGGACTGGAACAACTCCCAGCTTCCCACCCCAGTTGCCTCATAATTAAATGTTACCGAAGGGGTTATATGTGGGATTAACAT